>NZ_JBWKVA010000008.1:0-289330 GCF_059421425.1 Pseudomonas sp. GW821-FHT02H09 | reverse complement strand
GCCATCGCTGGCAAGCCAGGCTCCTACAGATGGGGTAGTGCGGCTACCGAGGGTGGCACAAAATCAAACGCTGCCAGCTGAAACCCTTGCTCATCGACCTGCAACGCCCAGCCCTGACGATCCCAATCGCCCAGCACAATGCGCCTGGCCGCCTGCTCGCCAATCTGCAGTTTGTGGATGGCAGGGCGGTGGGTGTGGCCGTGGACCAGGGTTTTCACGCCGTACTGCTGCATGATCCGCGGGATTTCCTCGGGGGTGACGTCGACGATGTCGTTGGCTTTCATCCGGTTTTGCGCGCGGCTTTCGCTGCGCAGCTTGCGCGCCAGTTTGTGCCGGGTGCGCAGCGGCAGATGGCGCAGCACGAACAAGGTGACGGGATTGCGCAGGTAACGGCGCAATTTCATGTAGCTTTCATCGCGGGTGCAGAGGCTGTCGCCGTGCATCAACAGCACTGGCTCACCTGCGAGCTGCACGACACTCGGGTCCTTGAGCAGGGTGCAGCCGGCTGCTTTGCAGAAGGCCTTGCCGAGCAGGAAGTCGCGATTGCCGTGCATCAGAAAAATCTGTGTGCCGCTCTCGCTGAGTTCGCGAAGAGCCTGGCAAATGGAGCGTTGGAAGGAGGTCATGGCGTCGTCGCCAATCCACACCTCGAAAAAGTCGCCCAGAATGTACAGCGCGGTCGCCGAGCGGGCGCGGGTGGCGAGCAAATCCAGAAACGCCCGGGTAATGTCCGGGCGCTCCTCTTCCAGATGTAAATCTGAAATCAGCAATATCACTCAATGATCTCGGCTTTCTCGATGATCACGTCGTCTGCTGGAACGTCCTGGTGGCCGGCCTTCATGGTGGTCGAAACACCTTTGATCTTGTCGACGACGTCGGTGCCGGCGGTCACTTTACCGAACACGGCATAACCCCAGCCCTGAACGTTCTTGCCGCTGTGGTTGAGGAAGCTGTTGTCGGCAACGTTGATGAAGAACTGCGCGGAGGCCGAATGCGGCTCCATGGTACGCGCCATGGCGACAGTGTACTTGTCGTTGGAAAGACCGTTGTCGGCTTCGTTCTGGATGCTAGGACGCTTGTCTTTCTTTTCTTTCATGCCTGGCTCGAAACCGCCGCCCTGGATCATGAAGTTGCCGATGACACGGTGGAAAACGGTGTTTTCGTAATGGCCGGCTTTAACGTATTCGAGGAAGTTGGCAACGGTGATCGGGGCTTTCTCGGCGTTCAGCTCCAGGACGATGTCGCCGAAGTTGGTGCTCAGTTTGACTTTGCTCATATTCGTTACTCTTTCAAGGAATTCGTGGCTTTCGGGGCGCAGCATGACGCGTGCGAGCCCACACCTGTTTGGCAAAAACTCACCAAGGTGCGCAGTTTAGCGTGACGGCGGCGAATTTCGAGGCTGTTTTTCACTTCAGGCACATTAAAAGCAGCAGTTTTAGGGCCTGCTCTGTCAGGTGCTTGACAGCATCGGCTATGATAGGCGCTTTGATTTATCAGGCCCGCTACCTGGCCACGCACTTGTACGTCAAGGATCCTATGAGCAAGCCCACTGTCGACCCTACCTCGAATTCCAAGACCGGACCTGCCGTTCCAGTCAACTTCCTGCGCCCGATCATCCAGGCGGACCTGGACTCGGGTAAGCACACGCAGATCGTGACCCGCTTCCCGCCAGAGCCCAACGGCTACCTGCACATTGGTCACGCCAAGTCGATCTGTGTGAACTTCGGCCTGGCCGAAGAGTTCGGTGGCGTCACGCACCTGCGTTTTGACGACACCAACCCGGCCAAGGAAGACCAGGAATACATCGACGCCATTGAAAGCGACATCAAATGGCTGGGTTTCCAATGGTCCGGTGAAGTGCGCTATGCCTCGCAGTATTTCGACCAGTTGCACGATTGGGCGGTGGAGCTGATCAAGGCTGGCAAGGCCTACGTTTGCGACCTGACCCCGGAGCAAGCCAGGGAATACCGTGGCAGCCTGACCGAGCCGGGCAAGAACAGTCCGTTCCGTGAGCGCAGCGTCGAAGAGAACCTCGACCTGTTCGCCCGCATGAAGGCTGGCGAATTCAAGGATGGCGCGCGCGTACTGCGAGCGAAGATCGACATGGCTTCGCCGAACATGAATCTGCGCGACCCGATCCTGTATCGCATCCGTCACGAGCACCACCACCAGACCGGTGACAAGTGGTGCATCTACCCGAACTACGACTTCACCCACGGTCAGTCGGACGCCATCGAAGGCATCACCCACTCGATCTGCACCCTGGAGTTCGAAGGCCACCGCCCGCTGTACGACTGGTTCCTCGACAACCTGCCAGTCCCGGCGCACCCGCGTCAGTACGAGTTCTCGCGGTTGAACCTGAACTACACCATCACCAGCAAGCGCAAGCTCAAGCAGTTGGTCGACGAGAAACACGTTAACGGCTGGGACGACCCGCGCATGTCCACACTGTCGGGTTTCCGCCGTCGTGGCTACACCCCGAAATCGATCCGCAACTTCTGCGACATGGTCGGCACCAACCGTTCCGAAGGCGTGGTCGACTTCGGCATGCTGGAATTCAGCATCCGCGACGACCTCGATCACAGCGCCCCGCGTGCCATGTGCGTGCTGCGTCCGCTGAAAGTCGTGATCAGCAACTACCCGGAAGGCCAGGTCGAGAACCTCGAACTGCCGTGCCACCCGAAAGAAGACATGGGCGTACGGGCTCTGCCGTTCGCCCGTGAGATCTACATCGACCGTGAAGACTTCATGGAAGAGCCGCCAAAAGGCTACAAACGCCTGGAACCGAATGGCGAAGTGCGTCTGCGCGGCAGCTACGTGATCCGTGCCGACGAAGCGATCAAGGACGCCGATGGCAACATCGTCGAACTGCGTTGCTCGTACGATCCGGACACCCTGGGCAAGAACCCTGAAGGCCGCAAGGTCAAAGGCGTGATTCACTGGGTGCCGGCAGCGGCCAGCGTCGAGTGTGAAGTGCGTCTGTACGATCGCCTGTTCCGTTCGCCGAACCCTGAGAAGGCCGAAGACAGCGCCGGTTTCCTGGACAACATCAACCCTGATTCGCTGCAGGTGCTTACCGGTTGTCGTGCTGAGCCTTCGTTGGGCAATGCACAGCCGGAAGACCGTTTCCAGTTCGAGCGCGAAGGTTACTTCGTCGCGGATATCAAGGACTCGAAACCCGGTCACCCGGTATTCAACCGCACCGTGACCCTGCGTGATTCGTGGGGCCAGTGATTTAGAGCCAAGGAACAATCGTGCTTACGATCTACAACACGCTCACCAAGAGCAAAGAAGTCTTCAAGCCGCTGGATGGCAACAAGGTGCGCATGTACGTCTGCGGGATGACCGTGTACGACTACTGCCACCTGGGCCACGGGCGCAGCATGGTTGCGTTTGACCTGGTGACCCGCTGGTTGCGGTTCAGCGGTTATGACCTGACCTACGTGCGTAACATCACCGACATCGAAGACAAGATCATCAATCGCGCCCGTGAAAACGGCGAGCCGTACGACGTGTTGACCGAGCGCATGATCGCGGCGATGCATGAAGACGAGTCGCGCTTGAACATCCTCAAGCCGGACATGGAGCCACGGGCTACCGATTACATCCCCGGCATGCAGGCGATGATCCAGACCTTGATCGACAAGGGCTATGCCTACGCGCCGGGCAACGGCGACGTGTACTACCGCGTCGGCAAGTTCATGGGTTACGGCAAGCTGTCGCGCAAGAAGATCGAAGACCTGCGCATCGGCGCCCGCATCGAAGTCGACGAGTCGAAACAGGACCCGCTGGACTTCGTCCTGTGGAAAGCCGCCAAGCCGGGCGAGCCGAGCTGGGAATCGCCGTGGGGCGCCGGGCGTCCGGGCTGGCACATCGAGTGCTCGGTGATGTCGACCTGCTGCCTGGGCGAGACCTTCGACATTCATGGCGGTGGCAGCGACCTCGAGTTCCCGCACCATGAAAACGAAATCGCCCAGAGCGAAGCGGCCACCGGCAAGACTTACGCCAACGCGTGGATGCATTGCGGGATGATTCGCATCAATGGCGAGAAGATGTCCAAGTCCTTGAACAACTTCTTCACCATTCGCGACGTCCTCGACAAGTACCACCCGGAAGTCGTGCGTTACCTGCTGGTGTCGAGCCACTACCGCAGCGCGATCAACTACTCGGAAGACAACCTCAAGGACGCCAAAGGCGCTCTGGAGCGTTTCTACCACGCGTTGAAAGGCCTGCCGACGGTTCCGGCCGCCGGTGGCGAAGCCTTCGTCGAGCGTTTTACCCAAGTGATGAACGACGACTTCGGCACGCCGGAAGCCTGCGCGGTGCTGTTCGAGATGGTCCGTGAGATCAACCGTCTGCGTGAGAGTGATCTGAACGCAGCGGCCGGTCTGGCGGCACGCTTGAAGGAACTGGCCAGCGTGCTCGGTGTGTTGCAACTGCAAGCCGACGACTTCCTGCAAGCAGGAGCCGAAGGTCGGGTCGATGCAGCAGAAGTCGATGCGCTGATTCAGGCGCGCCTGACAGCCCGTGCCAACAAGGACTGGGCCGAGTCGGACCGCATCCGCGACCAGCTCACCGCCATGGGCGTGGTGCTGGAGGACGGCAAGGGCGGCACGACGTGGCGCCTGGCTGACTAAGGCCGGCGTTTGCTGCAAACAAAAACCCGCCTTGTGCGGGTTTTTGTTTATGCAAAGGTCGGGTTGATTGTTTGATCGTTTGATTGATCGTTCCCACGCTCCGCGTGGGAATGCAGCCCGGGACGCTCCGCGTCCCAACAGCGGACGCAGAGCGTCCATTGAGGCGTTCCCAGGCAGAGCGTGGGAACGATCATTTCAGCCGCTACCGGTCTCTTTGCAGGCACTTTCCGGGAAAGGGGAGAGCAGCCCCCCAAACGCAAAAACGGCACCCGAAGGTGCCGTTTCTGTTTTCTGCTGCCTGTCGCTTAAGCGATCAACCGGCCAGGCCTGTCTGCTGAACCAGCGTCAGCAACGGCTGTGGGTACAGGCCGAGGAAGAACGCCAGAACAGCGATGGCCAGCAGCATGACGCCACCGGCACGTTGTTCCCAGTGCAGCTGGGCGTCAACGCGACGCAGGTTCGGTTCGATCAGATACAGAGTGACCATCACACGCAGGTAGTAGAAGACGCCGATGGCACTACCCAGTACCAGAGAGCCGACCAGCCACCACTGGTGGGATTCGACACCGGTGGCGATGATGTAGAACTTGCCGATGAAGCCTGCGGTCAGCGGAATGCCGGCCAGCGACAGCATCATTACGGTCAGCACGGCGGTCAGGTACGGACGGCGCCAGAACAGGCCGCGGTATTCGTACAGGGCATCTGCGTCGCGGCCTTTGTACGGCGAGGACATCAGGGTGATTACGCCGAATGCGCCGAGGCTGGTGATCACGTAGGTGACCAGGTAAACGCCGATGGCTTCCACTGCCAGACCTTTGCTCGCCACCAGGGCGATCAGCAGGTAACCGAAGTGCGCGATGGAGGAGTAACCCAGCAGACGCTTGAGGTTGCTCTGGGTCAGTGCCAGCAGGTTACCAAACAGGATCGAGGCGATCGCAATGATGGTCAGAACGTTGCTCAGTATGCCACTGCTGGCCACCGGCGAGATCTGGAACAGACGCAGCATCACCGCGAATACCGCAACCTTGCTCGCGGTGGCGAGGAAGGCTGCGACCGGAGCAGGAGCGCCTTCGTACACGTCGGGGGTCCAGAGGTGGAAGGGCACCAGCGACAACTTGAACGCCAGGCCGATCAGCATCATGGCCAGGCCCAGTTGCGCGATCGGGCTTGGCAGACCGGTAGCGGCCAGTGCGTGACCGATGCCGCTGAAGCTCAGGGTACCGGCCTCTGCGTAAAGCAGCGCCATGCCGAACAACAGGAACGCGGAACCGGCGGCCGACAGCACCATGTACTTGATGCCGGCTTCCAGGGAGCGCTTGTTGAAGAAGGCATACGCCACCAGGCCGTAGACTGGAACCGAGAGCAGTTCCAGGCCGACGAACAAGCCGGCCAGGTGCTGCGCGCTGACCAGAACCAAACCGCCGGCCGCAGCCATCAGGATCAGCAGGTACAGCTCTTCGCGGTTGCCCGGGTAACCCGTACTGCCATCGCCGAGGTAGGCGTGGGCGAGGGTCACACAGGCCAGGGTAGCGACCAGGATCAACGCCATGTAGAGGCAGGCGAAGCTATCGATCTGCAGCAGCGGGGTCACGGCCAGAGGCGCGACTTTCAGGGCCGGGAGGATCGACAGCAGGGCCAGGTTGAGACCGGCTACTGAAAGCAGGAAGGTCTGTGAGTGGTTGCGACGCCAGGCGATCGCCATCATCACCACGATAATCGTGGCGCTGGTAATCAGCAGCGGCGCAAGCGCGATAAAGTGTTGAGTCGTCAGGTCCATAGCGCTCTTACCGGGCCGAAGCGAGTTGAGTGGAGGCGGTGCCGAACCATTGCTGCACGCCATGCATCGTCGCGGCAGAGGTATCGAGGAACGGTTGCGGGTAAATGCCGATGTAGACCAGCAGCCCTGCAAGTCCAACCACCATGATCAGTTCGCGAGCATCCATGCCGTGCAGTATTTCGTCCGACCTGGACGGGCCGAAGTAGGCACGGTGGATCATGATCAGCGAATAGACCGAACCGAACACCAGGCCGGAAGTGGCAATCGCGGTGATCCATGGCGCTCTGGCAAAGTTGCCCAGCAGGATCAGGAATTCGCCGACGAAGTTACCGGTACCCGGCAAACCCAGCGAAGCGGCTGCAAAGAACAGGCTGACCGCCGGCAGATACGCAATGCGTGACCACAGGCCACCCATCTCGCGCATGTCGCGAGTGTGCATGCGCTCGTACAACTGGCCGCTGATGATAAAGAGTGCGGCTGCCGAAACACCGTGCGCCAGCATCTGCATCACCGCGCCTTGCAGCGCCAGCTGGCTGCCGGAGTAGATCCCGATCAGCACGAAGCCCATGTGTGCAACGCTGGAGAAGGCGATCAGACGCTTGATGTCGGTTTGGGCGAACGCCAGGAACGCACCGTAGAAGATCCCGACCAGACCCAGGGTCATGGCGATCGGCGCGAACTCGGCCGAAGCATTCGGGAACAGCGGCAGGGCGAAACGCAACATCCCATAAGCAGCGGTCTTCAACAAGATACCGGCCAGGTCGACGGAACCGGCGGTCGGCGCCTGGGCGTGCGCATCCGGTAGCCAGGAGTGGAACGGCACCACGGGCAGCTTCACCGCGAAGGCGATGAAGAAGCCGAGCATCAGGATGTATTCGGTGGTCTGCGACATCTTGGTTTTCAGCAGCTGGGAGTAATCGAACGTGATCACCCCGGTGCTGTTGAAGTTGACCAGCACCAGACCCAGGATCGCCACCAACATGATCAGGCCGCTGGCCTGGGTGAAGATGAAGAACTTGGTCGCCGCGTAGATCCGGGTTTTCTTGCCATCCGATGAACTGTGACCCCAGAGCGCGATGAGGAAGTACATCGGCACCAGCATCATTTCCCAGAAGAAGAAGAACATGAACAGGTCGAGGGCGAGGAACACACCGACGACACCGCCCAGGATCCACATCAGGTTCAGGTGGAAGAAGCCCACGTGACGCTGGATCTCTTTCCAGGAGCAGAGTACCGAGAGGACACCCAGCAGACCGGTCAGCAGGATCATCAACAGCGACAGGCCGTCGAGGGCCAGGTGCACGTTGATGCCGAAGCGCTCGATCCAGACGTGCTTGAACTCAATCACCCAGGTCGGATCGGCGCCAGGCGCCGGTGCAAATGAATAGTTACCATGGGCCCACAGCCAGAGGCCAAGAGCGAGTTCCAGGGACATGGTCAGCAACGCAATCCAGCGTGGCAGGGTAGCGCCGAAGCGCTCACCCATCCAGCACAGCAGGCCGCCGATAAAGGGGATCAGGATTAGCCAAAGCAGAATCATGACGGGCTCAATTCCTTTCGCAATTTCGCAAGGTTCATATCAGACCGCTACCAACACAATGGCACCGATTACCAGCACGGCACCTGCGGCCATGGAAGCTGCATACCAACGCAGCTGGCCAGTCTCGGTACGGCTCAGGGAGTGATGTCCACCCTTGGCCATACGCGGGATCAAACCAATGGTCTGGTCGAGCGGGTCTTTGCGCAGTACATGGTTGATCATCAGGTACGGCTTGACGAACAGCTTGTCGTAGATCCAGTCGAAGCCCCACGCGGCGAACCACCAGGCCGAGAGCAGACGACCGATGCCGCTGTTGGCGATGGCGGTGACGAAGCGACGCTTGCCGAGGAACAGCAGTGCTGCCAGCAGGATACCGGACAGGGCGATAGCACCTGAGGCGATTTCCAGGCTGTGCTTGGCTTCGCCGCCGGCGTGGCCGACGCTTTCCGGCAGTACACCGTGCAGTGGTGGAACGATCATGGCGCCGATGAAGGTCGACAGGATGATCAGCACCGACAGTGGCAGCCAGTGGGCAATACCGTGACCGGCGTGGGCTTCGGTCTTCACTTCACCGTGGAACGTGATGAAGATCAGGCGGAAGGTGTACAGCGAAGTCATGAAGGCGCCGACCAGACCGGCGTACAGCAGGCCGTGGTTACCGCTGGCGAAGGCTTCCCAGAGGATTTCGTCCTTGGAGTAGAAACCTGCGGTCACCAGTGGCAGGGCCGCCAGCGCGGCACCGCCGACGATGAAGCTGACGTAGGCCAAAGGCAGTTTCTTCCACAGGCCGCCCATCTTGAAGATGTTCTGCTCGTGGTGGCAGGCAACGATCACCGAACCGGATGCAAGGAACAGCAGCGCCTTGAAGAAGGCGTGGGTCATCAGGTGGAAGATCGCGCCTTCCCAGGCACCGACACCCAGGGCCAGGAACATATAGCCGATCTGGCTCATGGTCGAGTAGGCGAGGACGCGTTTGATGTCGGTCTGCACCAGCGCGGCGAAGCCGGCCAGTACCAGAGTCACGCCACCGACGATCCCTACTAGATGCAGGATATCCGGCGCCAAAGCAAACAGACCGTGGGTACGAGCGATCAGGTAGACACCGGCGGTCACCATGGTCGCGGCGTGGATCAGTGCCGAGACCGGGGTAGGGCCGGCCATCGCGTCTGCCAGCCAGGTTTGCAGTGGCAGTTGCGCGGATTTACCGACGGCACCACCGAGCAACATCAGGGTCGCCAGAACGATCCAGAAGTCGCCGACCTTGAAGTGTTCCGGAGCACGAACCATCAGCTCTTGAATGTTCAGCGTGCCCAGTTGCTGGAACAGGATGAACAGGCCGATGGCCAGGAACACGTCGCCGACACGGGTGACGATAAAGGCCTTGAGTGCGGCGTTACCGTTGTTGCGGTTGCTGTAGTAGAAACCGATCAACAGGTAGCTGCACAGGCCCACGCCTTCCCAACCGAAGTACAGGAACAGCAGGTTATCGCCCAGGACCAGGAACAGCATGCTGGCGATAAACAGGTTGGTGTAGGCGAAGAAGCGCGAGTAACCGGCTTCACCGCGCATGTACCAGGAAGCGAACAGGTGGATCAGAAAGCCCACGCCCACCACCACACCGAGCATGGTCACGGACAGACCATCCAGGTACAGGGCGAAGTTCGGCGTAAAGCCTTCCACCGCTATCCACTGCCACAACACCTGGGTGTAGTGGCCGCCTTCAGGCGGTGCGACGTTGAATTGCCAGATCACATAGGTGGCGACAATGGCCGAGAGGCCAACGGAGCCGACGCCGATCAATGCCGAGAGGTTTTCCGAGAGGCGTCCCCGAGAGAACGCCAGCAGCACAAAACCGATCAGAGGGAACAGGAAAGTCAGATAGAGAAGGTTCATCCGCGCATCTCGCTGGCAGCGTCGATATCGAGAGTGTGGAAGCGGCGATACAGCTGCAACAGAATCGCCAGGCCAATACTGGCCTCGGCGGCTGCCAGGCTGAGCACCAGGATGAACATGATCTGTCCATCCGGCTGCGCCCATCTTGCACCTGCAACGATGAAGGCCAGACCAGAGGCGTTCATCATGATCTCCAGGCTCATCAGCACAAAGAGAATGTTGCGGCGGACCATCAGGCCGACCAGACCGAGGCAGAACAGGACGCCGGCGACAGCCAGGCCATGCTCCAACGGGATAGAACCAAGAGTGATAGCAGGCATGGTCTTACTCCTTCGCCTCGTTGCGGCCCAGGTGGAACGCCGTGACGGCTGCAGCGAGCAGCAGCATCGAGGCGAGTTCGACCACTAGTAGATAAGGACCGAACAGGCTGATGCCCACGGCCTTGGAGTCTACGGTGGTTTGACCGATGCCGGTGCCGGCGGAATGGCTGAACAGTACATACAGCAGTTCAGCCAGCAGCAGTGCAGCGAGTACGACCGGACCACCCCAGATACCGGGTTTGAGCCAGACGCGCTCTTGCTGAACCGAGGCCGGGCCCAGGTTCAGCATCATCACCACGAACACGAACAGCACCAGGATGGCGCCGGCGTAGGCGATCACTTCCAGTACACCGGCGAATGGAGCACCGAGACTGAAAAAGGTCATCGCCACCGCGAGCAGCGAAATAATCAGGTAGAGCAGGGCGTGCACAGGGTTGGTGTTGGTGATCACGCGAAGCGTGGACACAACGGCAACACCTGATGCGAAATAGAAAGCGAATTCCATCTTTCTTCCTTAAGGCAGCAAGCTCTTCACGTTGATCGGTTCGGCTTCATTTTGCGCGGAGCCTTTTGGCTTACCGGCAATGGCCATACCTGCAACACGATAGAAGTTGTAATCAGGGTTCTTACCGGGACCGGAGATCAGCAGATCTTCTTTCTCGTAAACCAGGTCCTGACGTTTGAACTCGGCCATCTCGAAATCCGGTGTCAGCTGGATCGCAGTGGTCGGGCAGGCTTCCTCGCAGAGGCCGCAGAAAATGCAACGCGAGAAGTTGATGCGGAAGAAGTCCGGGTACCAGCGACCGTCCTCGGTTTCAGCTTTCTGCAGCGAGATGCAACCCACCGGACACGCTACGGCGCACAGGTTGCAGGCTACACAGCGCTCTTCGCCGTCGGGGTCGCGGGTCAGGACGATACGCCCACGGAAGCGCGGCGGCAGGTACACCGCCTCTTCCGGGTACTGCAGCGTGTCGCGCTTGCGGAAGGCGTGGCCGAAAATCATCACCAGGCTGCGAAGCTGGGTGAAGAATCCATGCACGATGTCAAAAGTATACTTGAACATGATTCTCTATCCTCACTGAGCCGCGACGGCGGGCGTGTTCAACAACACGATCGCAGCGGTCACCAGCAGATTGATCAGGGTCAGCGGCAGGCAGAATTTCCAGCCGAAATCCATCACTTGGTCATACCGTGGGCGCGGAATCGATGCGCGCAGCAGGATGAAGATCATGATGAAAAACGCGGTCTTCAGAGCAAACCAGATGAACGGGATCTGCGGCAAAATGTCGAAAGGTCCGTGCCAGCCACCGAAGAACAAAGTCACCAGCAGCGCCGAGATCAACACGATGCCGATGTACTCACCGACGAAGAACATGCCCCATTTCATGCCAGCGTATTCAATGTGGTAACCGTCGGCCAGTTCCTGCTCCGCTTCCGGCTGGTCGAAGGGGTGACGGTGAGTCACGGCCACGCCAGCGATGAAGAAGGTGAGGAAACCGAGGATCTGCGGAATGATGAACCACAGGTGCTGGGCCTGGTAATCGACGATGTCGCGCATGTTGAACGAGCCAGCCTGCGCCACGATGCCCATCAACGACAGACCCATGAACACTTCATAGGACACGGTTTGTGCCGAGGCGCGCAAGCTGCCCAACAGGGCGAACTTGTTGTTGCTCGACCAGCCGGCGAACAGCACCGCGTAGACCGACAGACCGGCCATGGCGAAGAAGAACAGCACGCCGATGTTCAGGTCCGCGACACCCCAGGTCGGGGTGATCGGGATGATTGCGAAGGCAATCAGCAAGGCGCTCATGGCCACCACCGGCGCCAAAGTGAAGATCACTTTGTCGGCGAACGGTGGCGTCCAGTCTTCCTTGAAGAACATCTTGATCATGTCGGCGGCGATCTGGAAGGCGCCGAACGGGCCAACCCGGTTCGGACCGTAACGGTCCTGCCAGAGGGCGAGCAAACGACGCTCGACCCAGCTCAGCAGCGCGCCGCAAACCACCACGGCGAGCAGAATCACGATGGCCTTGAGCACCGCGATGATCACGTCGATCACTTCAGGTGTGAACCAGGTCATTGAGCTGCCTCCTGCAGACCGTCAACGGTAAGGCCGGCGATGGCCGGTGGAATACCCGCCAGACCGGCAGGCAAGGCAACCAGGCCAGCACCCAGCTCTTCATTGATACGCAGCGGCAGACGCAGGGTCTGGCCGGCAACATTCAAGCTGAGCAGGGCACCGTCATTGACGCCCAGACGATCCGCTTCGGATTTGGCCACACAGACGTAGGCGGCCGGGATGCGTTCCTGAACCGGAGCGGCTTTCGAAGAGTTCTCTTCACTGCCGAACAGGTGATAGAACGGCACCGCTTGCCAGGTTCCGCGAGCAGGGGAGAACGCGCCCGGAATGCTGGCGAACCAGCTCAGGCCATCTCCCTGGGTTTCGATCAGGCGAGTACCTGGGTCGCCGGCACGCAGGTGACCACCGACTTCGTCCTGGAACTTGTTCCAGGCTTGCGGCGAGTTCCAGCCCGGAGACCAGGCGAATGGCACTTGCTGACGTGGTTCGGCGGAGCCCGAGTAACCTTCCATGGAGAACGAGAACGCAGTGTCGTTGTCCTGGGAAGTGCGCGGTTCGTGCACGCTGATATCGGCGCGCATGGCGGTCCGGCCACTGTAACGTAGCGGCTCGCGAGCCAGTTTCAGACCTTTGATGCGGAACGAGGCCGACGGTGCGGCGCTGACAATGCCAGCGAGTTGCGGGTTGCTTTCGGCGCAGGCTGCGGTGACGTGGTCCAGTTGGGTCCAGTCCACCGGCTTGTTCAGCAAGGTGCTGCGCAGGGCATGCAGCCAGCGCCAGCCTTCGTGAACCAGGATGCTCGCATCCAGGTAAGTCGGGTCGAAGACCTGGAAGAAGCGCTGGGCGCGGCCTTCCTGGCTGACCAGCGTACCGTCGCCTTCAGCGAAGCTGGCGGCTGGCAGAACCAGATGTGCACGATCGCTGGTGGCAGTCTTCTGATGGTCGGTGACAATCACGACTTTTGCAGCGTTCAGTGCGGCATCGACTTTGGCTGCGTCAACGCGGGTGTACAGATCATTTTCCAGGACGACGATGGCGTCGGCTTTGCCGTCGATCACCGCTTGCAGCGCAGCGTCTGCCGATCCACCACCGAGCATGGCCAGGCCGAGGCTGTTGGCCTCTGGCACGATCAGGCTGATGGAGCCGGCTTTTTCGCGCAGCTTGAGAGCTTTGGCGATGTTCGCCGCGGCTTCGATCAGCGCTTTGGAGCCCAGAGAAGTACCCGCAATGATCAGCGGACGCTTGGCTGCCAACAGGGCGTTGGCGATGCGCTGCGCCAGTTCAGCCGCGTCGCTGTCCAGGCCTTCAACGGCAGGAGCGCTGGCGTCGAGGGCGTGAGCCACGGCGAAACCGATACGAGCCAGGTCGTCTGGAGCGGCGTGAACGCACTCTTCAGCCACGTCATCAAGCTTGGTTTCAGCCAGGCTGGCGATGAACAGCGGGTTCAGTTCGTGCTGACCGATGTTCTTCACCGCAGCATCCAGCCAAGGCTGAACGCGCATGGCGTCGGCCATGTCTTCGGCTTTGCCTTTGACCGATTGACGCAGTGCCAGGGCCATACGGGCAGCGGTCTGGGTCAGGTCTTCGCCGAGGACGAAGATCGCGTCGTGGTCTTCGATCTCGCGCATGTTCGGGATCGGCAGCGGGCTGTCTTTGAGCACCTGGGCAACCAGGCGAATACGCTCCAGCTCGGACGCTTCGATACCCGAGTAGAAGTGCTCGGCACCGACCAGTTCGCGCAGGGCGAAGTTGCTTTCGAGGCTGGCGCGTGGCGAACCAATACCGACGATGTTGCGACCGCGCAGCAGATCGGCAGCTTTATCCAGTGCAGCGTCGAGACCGAGTTTGACCTGACCGTCAGCCAGCAGTGGCTGGCGCGGACGATCTTCGCGGTTGACGTAGCCATAACCGAAACGGCCACGGTCGCAGAGGAAGTACTGGTTCACCGAACCGTTGAAACGGTTTTCGATACGACGCAGTTCGCCGTAACGTTCACCCGGGCTGATGTTGCAACCGCTGGAGCAGCCATGGCAGATGCTCGGCGAGAACTGCATGTCCCACTTGCGGTTGTAGCGCTCGGAGTGAGTCTTGTCGGTGAACACACCGGTCGGGCAGACCTCGGTGAGGTTGCCGGAGAACTCGCTTTCCAGGGTGCCGTCTTCAACGCGACCGAAGTACACGTTGTCGTGGGCGCCGAATACACCGAGGTCGGTGCCGCCGGCGTAGTCTTTATAGAAACGTACGCAGCGATAGCAGGCGATGCAGCGGTTCATTTCGTGAGAGATGAACGGGCCCAGTTGCTGGTTCTGGTGGGTACGTTTGGTGAAGCGGTAACGGCGCTCGTTGTGGCCGGTCATCACCGTCATGTCTTGCAGGTGGCAGTGACCGCCTTCCTCGCAGACCGGGCAGTCGTGCGGGTGGTTGGTCATCAGCCACTCGACGACGCTGGCGCGAAACACTTTGGCTTCTTCGTCATCGATGGAAATCCAGCTGCCGTCGGTGGCAGGTGTCATGCACGACATGACGATACGACCACGCTTGTCGTTCTCGTCGGTGTACTGTTTGACCGCGCACTGGCGACAAGCGCCAACGCTGCCAAGGGCGGGGTGCCAGCAGAAATACGGGATGTCGAGGCCTAGCGACAGACACGCCTGTAACAGGTTGTCTGCCCCATCGACTTCGAGCGATTTGCCGTCTACGTGGATAGTGGCCATGGTTCAAAGTTCTTCGTTGGCCCGGTGTCAGCGGGCGTGGCTAATGGAATCTATGTACTCGCCTGGCGCTGGAACAGGCCTGTTGAAAACTGTGTTTTCAACAGGCCTGAAGCGTCTTCAGACGATAGGAGGGCGGCACGGACCACCCTCGTTCGATACGTTTACGCGCCGACCGGAATCGGGATCGGGCGAGCCAGAGGCGGGACGACAGCACTGGTGGGTGCAATGCCGGCCTCGAACTCTGGACGGAAATATTTGATTGCGCTGCCCAATGGCTCCACGGCGCCCGGTGCGTGAGCACAGAAAGTCTTGCCTGGGCCGAGGAAACCGACCAGACCCAGCAGGGTCTCGATATCGCCGGCTTGCCCTTCACCGTTCTCGATCGCACGCAGCAGCTTGACGCTCCACGGCAGACCGTCACGGCACGGGGTGCAGAAGCCGCAGGATTCGCGGGAGAAGAACTCTTCCATGTTGCGCAGCAGGGAGACCATGTTGACGCTGTCGTCCACGGCCATTGCCAGGCCGGTACCCATACGGGTGCCGACTTTGGCGATGCCACCGGCGTACATTTGTGCGTCCAGGTGCTCAGGCAAGAGGAAGCCGGTACCGGCGCCACCTGGCTGCCAGCACTTGAGCTTGAAGCCGTCGCGCATGCCGCCGGCGTAGTCTTCGAACAGCTCGCGAGCGGTCACGCCGAACGGCAGCTCCCACAGGCCAGGGTTCTTCACTTTGCCGGAGAAGCCCATCAGCTTGGTGCCGTGGTCTTCGCTGCCTTCACGGGCCAGGGATTTGTACCAGTCAACACCGTCGGCGATGATCGCCGGCACGTTGCACAGGGTTTCGACGTTGTTCACGCAAGTCGGCTTGCCCCACACGCCAACGGCGGCAGGGAAGGGCGGCTTGGAGCGCGGGTTGGCGCGGCGGCCTTCGAGGGAGTTGATCAGTGCGGTTTCTTCACCGCATATGTAACGCCCGGCGCCGGTGTGGACGAACAGTTCGAAATCGAAGCCGCTGCCCAGAATGTTCTTGCCCAGCAGGCCCGCGGCTTTTGCTTCTTCCACAGCACGGTTCAGGTGCTTGGCGGCGGTGGTGTATTCGCCGCGCAGGAAGATGTAGCCACGGTAGGT
This sequence comes from Pseudomonas sp. GW821-FHT02H09, assembly GCF_059421425.1. Lineage (NCBI taxonomy): Bacteria > Pseudomonadati > Pseudomonadota > Gammaproteobacteria > Pseudomonadales > Pseudomonadaceae > Pseudomonas > Pseudomonas sp. GW821-FHT02H09. The sequence continues at coordinate 273,239 of NZ_JBWKVA010000008.1, read as the reverse complement.
TTTCAGCGCGCGAGCACTGATCAGCATGCCTTCGATCAGCAGATGGGGCAGTTGCTCCATCAGCATGCGGTCTTTCCAGGTGTTGGGTTCCATCTCATCCGCGTTGCACAGCAAGTAGCGGATGTTGATGGATTCGTCCTTGGGCATCAGGCCCCACTTCACACCCGTGGGGAAGCCTGCGCCACCGCGACCCTTGAGGCCGGAGTCTTTGACGGTCTGGACGATATCGTCCTGAGACATATCGGCGAATGCCTTGCGCGCAGCGGCGTAGCCATTCTTGGCCTGGTACTCGTCGAGCCAGACGGCTTCGCCGTCGTCACGCAGGCGCCAGGTCAACGGATGGGTTTGTGCACTGCGCTTGATGCGGTTGGCAGGGCCGAAGGAAGTCAGGGTCATACGTAGCCCTCCAACAGTTTGGCAACGCCAGCAGGCTGTACATTACCGAAAGTGTCGTCGTCGATCATCAGCGCAGGTGCCTTGTCGCAGTTGCCGAGGCAGCAGACCGGTAGCAGTGTGAAACGACCGTCGGCGGTGGTTTGACCCAGGCCGATGCCGAGATTGCTCTGGATCTCGCTGACCACCGACTCGTGACCGCCGATAAAGCAGACCATGCTGTCGCAGACGCGAATGATGTGACGGCCCACTGGCTGACGGAAGATCTGGCTGTAGAAAGTCGCCACGCCCTCAACGTCGCTGGCCGGAATGCCGAGGATCTCGCCGATGGCGTAGAGCGCGCCATCAGGCACCCAGCCACGTTCCTTCTGGACAATCTTCAGGGCTTCGATCGACGCCGCGCGCGGGTCTTCGTAGTGATGCAGCTCGTGCTCGATGGCCGAGCGCTCGGTTTCGCTCAGGGCGAAACGGTCTGTCTGGATAAGCGTGCTGTTCATGCTTAGCGGTCCACGTCGGCCATAACGAAATCGATACTACCCAGGTACGCGATCAAGTCCGCGACCATGCTGCCTTTGATCACCGAAGGGATCTGCTGCAAGTGCGGGAAGCTTGGGGTACGAATCCGGGTGCGGTAGCTCATGGTGCCGCCATCGCTCGTCAGGTAATAACTGTTGATACCCTTGGTCGCTTCAATCATCTGGAAGGATTCGTTGGCCGGCATGACCGGGCCCCACGAAACTTGCAGGAAGTGCGTGATCAGGGTTTCGATGTGCTGCAGCGTGCGCTCTTTAGGCGGCGGCGTGGTCAGTGGGTGATCCGCTTTGTACGGGCCTTCCGGCATGTTGCGCAGGCACTGGTCGATGATCTTGACGCTCTGGCGCATTTCTTCGACGCGAACCATGCAGCGGTCGTAGGCATCGCCATTGGCCGCCAGCGGAACTTCGAATTCGAAGTTCTCGTAGCCCGAATACGGGCGGGCTTTACGCAGGTCGAAATCACAGCCGGTGGAACGCAAGCCAGAACCGGTGACGCCCCATTCCAGGGCTTCTTTGGTGTTGTAGGCTGCGACGCCGATGGTCCGGCCACGCAGGATGCTGTTCTGCAGCGCGGCTTTCTCGTACTCGTCGAGGCGCTTTGGCAGCCATTCGACGAAGTCCTTGACCAGCTTGTCCCAGCCGCGTGGCAGATCGTGCGCGACGCCGCCGATGCGGTACCAGGCCGGGTGCAGACGGAAGCCGGTGATGGCTTCGATCACGGTGTAGGCTTTTTGCCGGTCGGTGAAGGTGAAGAACACCGGGGTCATGGCGCCGACGTCCTGGATATAAGTACCCAGGAACAACAGGTGGCTGGTGATCCGGAAGAACTCGGCCATCATGATGCGGATGACGTCGACCTTCTCCGGCACCTTGATGCCGGCCAGTTTCTCGACCGAGAGCACGTACGGCAGGTTGTTCATCACGCCGCCGAGGTAGTCGATCCGGTCGGTGTACGGGATGAAGCTGTGCCAGGACTGACGCTCGGCCATTTTCTCGGCGCCACGGTGGTGATAGCCGACGTCCGGAACGCAGTCGACGATTTCTTCACCGTCAAGTTGCAGGATGATACGGAACGCACCGTGAGCCGAAGGGTGGTTCGGGCCAAGGTTGAGGAACATGTAGTCCTCGTTGGCGCCGGAACGCTTCATGCCCCAGTCTTCCGGTTTGAAGCGCGCGGCTTCTTCTTCCAGCTGTTGCTTGGCCAGGGTCAGGCTGAACGGGTCGAATTCGGTGGCGCGGGCCGGGAAATCCTTGCGCAGCGGGTGACCTTCCCAGGTAGGCGGCATCATGATCCGGGTCAAATGAGGATGGCCGGCAAAGTCGATGCCGTACATGTCCCACACTTCACGCTCGTACCAGTTGGCGTTCGGCCAGATCGAGGTGACGGTCGGCAAGCTGAGGTCGCTCTCGGACAAGGCGACCTTGATCATTACGTCACTATTACGTTCGATCGACAGCAGGTGATAGAAAACGGTGAATTCGACGCCGTTCGGCAAACCCTGACGCTTGGTGCGCAGACGCTCGTCCACGCCGTGCAGGTCATACAGCATGACGTACGGCTTGGGCAGGTTACGCAGGAAAGTCAGGACTTCGATGAGTTTGGCGCGGGTAACCCAAAGCACCGGCATGCCGGTGCGGGTGGCCTGGACGGAGAACGCCTCCGGGCCAAAACGGTTGTTCAGTTCGACGACCACATCTTGGTCGTCTGCCTTATAAGGCGGGATGTACAGAGCACTGCCTGTAGTCATGGCTTTTTATCGCTTTCGGTCAACGTAAAGAATGAAACCAGGTTCTCGTTTCTTTGTAAGAGCTGAGCTGGATCAGACTTCGTCGGGGCTGCGCAGGTTGGTTACCTGAATACGCTGTTCACGGCGCTGTTCCTTTTGCGACGGCATTTCGGCGCGGTAAACGCCTTGATCACCAACGACCCAGGAAAGTGGGCGACGCTCCTGGCCAATCGACTCCTGCAAGAGCATCAAGCCTTGCAGAAAAGCTTCAGGGCGGGGCGGGCAGCCGGGCACATAGACGTCCACGGGCAGGAACTTGTCCACCCCTTGAACGACGGAATAGATGTCGTACATGCCACCGGAGTTGGCGCACGAACCCATGGAGATAACCCACTTGGGTTCCAGCATTTGCTCGTAGAGACGCTGAATGATCGGCGCCATCTTGATGAAGCAGGTACCGGCAATAACCATGAAATCCGCCTGGCGCGGTGATGCCCGGATAACTTCGGCGCCAAAGCGTGCGATGTCATGGGGCGCCGTGAAGGCGGTAGTCATTTCCACGTAGCAGCACGACAGACCGAAGTTGTATGGCCACAGGGAGTTTTTACGCCCCCAGTTGACCGTACTGTTCAGCACGTCTTCGAGCTTGCCCATGAAGATATTTTTGTGGACTTGATCTTCTAACGGATCGGAAACGGTATCCCGTTCGCCGATCGGGTACTGCTCGTTAGGAGCATCCGGGTCGATCCTGGTGAGATTGTATTGCATCGCCAAAGCCTCATTGTTTTAGCTTCGCTTGCCGCTTACGACGACCTTCCGGAGCCCAATCAAGTGCCCCCACTCGCCAAAGGTAGACAAGACCTGCCAACAGAATTGCTATGAAAACGAGAGCTTCGACAAATCCGGTCCAGCCGCTTTCGCGGACGGACACAGACCAGGCAAAGAGAAAAAGGGCTTCGATATCGAAGATCACGAAGAGCATCGCGACCAGATAGAATTTGGCTGAGAGCCGCAAGCGGGCGCTACCGGTAGGCAGCATGCCGGACTCGAACGGTTCGTTTTTACTGCGGCCCCAGGCTTTGGAGCCCAGCAGGCTGGAAACACCGAGCATGAAGGCACAAAGGCCGCCAACACCCAGAAGGAAAATGGCAAAGCCCCAGTTGTGGGCCATGAGTCCTGTCGCTTCGGGCATGCTGGTAATCCTTGGCAGAGAGCAAAGGTCTCTGAGCTTGAATAGAAATAAAGCAGTGACGATATGTCGCAGCGCAATCAATCCCGGTGATTTTATGGCTAAACACCGGGCAAGTAAATTTTCTATGGCGAAATTATTTAGTGAAATGAGGACATGGCATGCCTCCGGACCCTCGCAGCCCAGACGTTGCGGGCATTAGGCGCTGTTTTGTCAATTATCTTTTGTGGGTGATGTAACGAACAATGTACAGTTTAAATGATAATCAATATTGTTTAACGCGGTTTTTAAACTGCTACTTGGGGTGGTAAGCGGGAAGTTGCGCATACATACCCTCTACTGCAAGTTGCGAGCTCAGCCGTTTTAACCTTTTTTTCGAGATCTGATACTGCTTGGGATCAATTTTTTTTATCGGCTGCGGGCGCAAGCTTTGAGTCAAGACGCGATCGGTGGCAGCTGGCGAGCTCGCGAGCCAGCTGCCACGGGGGATCAAACGCTGTCTGGGAAATCCCCAAAAAAAACGCCCCGAACCGGTCGGGGCGTTAGATATGCGGCATTCCAGTTAGTTTTCTGTACGGTCTGGAATGGCCGTTTGCTCAAGAAGCGAAGTCGATCAGTGGAACTGTTCTTCTTCGGTGGAGCCGGTCAGCGCGGTAACCGAAGACGTGCCGCCTTGAATCACGGTGGTCATGTCGTCGAAGTAGCCGGTGCCGACTTCCTGTTGGTGAGCCACGAAGGTGTAACCCTTGGCGGCGTCAGCGAATTCTTGTTCTTGCAGTTTCACGTAAGCGGTCATGTCGTTGCGGGCGTAGTCGTGCGCCAGGTTGAACATGCTGTGCCACATGTTGTGAATGCCGGCCAGGGTGATGAACTGGTGCTTGTAACCCATGGCGGACAGTTCGCGCTGGAACTTGGCGATGGTCGCGTCGTCCAGGTTTTTCTTCCAGTTGAAGGAAGGCGAGCAGTTGTACGACAGCAGCTGGTCCGGGTATTCCTTTTTGATCGCTTCAGCGAAACGACGAGCTTCGTCCAGGTCCGGCTTGGCGGTTTCGCACCAGATCAGGTCGGCGTATGGCGCATAGGCCAGGCCGCGAGCGATAGCCTGGTCGAGGCCGGCACGCACTTTGTAGAAGCCTTCCTGAGTGCGTTCGCCAGTGACGAACGGTTGGTCGTACGGGTCGCAGTCCGAGGTCAGCAGGTCAGCGGCGTTGGCGTCGGTACGGGCCAGAATGATGGTCGGTGTACCGGCAACGTCAGCCGCCAGGCGGGCGGCGGTCAGCTTCTGTACGGCTTCCTGGGTAGGAACCAGTACCTTGCCGCCCATGTGGCCGCATTTTTTCACGGACGCCAGCTGGTCTTCGAAGTGAACGCCGGCAGCGCCTGCTTCGATCATGCTTTTCATCAGCTCGTAGGCGTTCAGCACGCCACCGAAACCGGCTTCAGCATCGGCGACGATCGGTGCGAAGTAGTCGATGTAGCCGTCGTCACCCGGGTTCTTGCCGGCTTTCCACTGGATCTGGTCGGCGCGCCGGAACGAGTTGTTGATGCGCTTGACCACAGTCGGTACGGAGTCGACCGGGTACAGCGACTGGTCCGGGTACATCGATTCTGCAGAGTTGTTGTCTGCAGCGACTTGCCAACCCGACAGGTAGATCGCCTGGATACCGGCTTTGACTTGCTGTACGGCCTGGCCGCCGGTCAGGGCGCCCATGCAGTTGACGAAATCTTTCTCGGGACGGAAGGACGGCTTGGCACCCTGGGTGACCAGGTTCCAGAGCTTCTCGGCGCCCATTTTTGCAAAGGTGTGCTCAGGTTGAACCGAGCCACGCAGACGGACGACGTCAGCAGCGGAGTAAGCGCGAGTCACGCCTTTCCAGCGTGGGTTTTCAGCCCAGTCTTTTTCGAGGGCTGCAATTTGCTGTTCGCGTGTCAGTGCCATGGAGATAAACCTCGTCGCGTCTTGTGTGGAAAGTGGTTCTTGGGTGGAAAATTCCAGCTCCACCAGGTACGCAGGTTTGAAAGATTGCGTAGATGGCTGCTCGCTGACCAGAAGCTTAGGTGGTCAAGTCGGGTCTGGCGGGGAGGGCGACGGGATGAACGATGGGCTCGAGGAGGGAGGCTGAGCAGGTAAGGGCGAGCTGGTGGGCGCATTCGGGCGTCGTGGGCCTTTATACGATCATCAGTGTGTTGCCGGTCTACCTAATTACGCTTCCGTCCCTCGGGACAACTTCGTTCCAGTCGCAACCTCGTCAAACACACCTTGTGGGCGGTACAGACACGAATCGGCTCAGGTAGGTAGGTTAGAGCGGCGATTCGAAGGCCCTTGCCAGGGCCCCTGATTAGCGGGAGCGAGGCCATCATGCCTTTGCTTTTTTGGCTCGTCAAACGTTTTGTAGTGCTTTTTTTTAAGCACTACATCTTTGGTCTAATACGACTAATCAGTCAGTTTTTGGTGTGTTAGTCCAAGGTATCGACTTTTACCCGCAAGGTCATGTCATCCCGGCCCTGAGTCGAATAGCTGCGGGCCAGCCCCTGTTTATCGGCCTGTGTCTGGCGATTGACCCCGGCCAGGGTGATCCATTCACCAAGGCGGCCGCTGACCGTGGTGTTGGTACTTTGCACGTTCACTACATCGGGACGTTCCTGGCTCATTCGGTCACGATTGGTTCTGATATTGAGGTGAACGATGTCGCCGGTGACGCTGGCTGTGACGTAGAAACCCTGGGTGACGTTGCGGTACTGGGTCTGGCTTTGCAGGTGGGCGTAGTTGTTGCTCGGGTTTTGCGGTGGGCTGGAGCTGTTGCTCGGGTTTTGCGGCGGGCTGGAGGTGTTGGTCTGGTTTGGCAGGCTGGCGTAGGCATCGGTCTGGGTGCTGGTCAGCGGCACGATCTGGCCGATCTGGATCAGGGCCGGTGTACCTTCGCTGGTCTGGACTTGCTGAATGCCGCCTTCGCGGCTGTCGGTGCTGTAGGTGATGATCCGCGTCCGCTGATCGGTGTTGTCTTGCTGGTTGTTTTCATTGGTGTCGACAGTGATCAGCAGGCGTTTGGGCGCGGTGTCGAGCTGTGCGATCAGGGCCTTGAATTCGTTGATCTTGTCGGGTTCGGCGTTGACGATCAGCTGGTTGCCGTAGGCGCTGACCTTGCCGTCCCCGCCGATAAAATTCTGCGCGACCGGCAGCAGGTCGGCGCTGGTGCGATTGTTGAGTTGCACCACCTCGGTAGCGGCGATGACCGAAAAACTGCAGGTCAGCAGCAGTGTGGTGAACAGGGTGCGTAGGGACATGTCCGTTATCTCCGCGATCAAAGGCTCGAGTTTGCCAGTTTGTCGGCCTGCGAAGGGGCAAGTTGAATCCTGGACGGCAAAACGCCCCGGTATCTGAAGATAGCAGGGCGTTTTGCTGATCGTTCCCATGCTCCGCGTGGGATGATCGTTCCCACGCTCTGCGTGGGAATGCCTCTCAGGACGCTCCGCGTCCTTTCGCGGTGGTGACGCGGAGCGTCACCGGCTGCATTCCCACGCGGAGCCTGGGAACGATCAGTGGTGGCCTCGCACCATGTCGACGTGCGGAATCCCTGCTTCCAGGAACTCCTCACTGACAATGCTGAAGCCCAGGCGCTCATAGAACGCTGTCGCCTGAACCTGTGCACTGAGCATCTGCTGCTTGAGCCCGCGCTTCTCGGCTTCACCGATCACCGCCTGCATCAGCGCATCGCCGACCTTCAGGCCGCGCCAGTCCTTGAGGACTGATACGCGGCCGACGTGCCCATCAGGCAACAGGCGCGCAGTACCAATCGGAAAATCACCTTCGAAGGCGAGGAAATGCACGGCGCTTGCGTCGTCGGCATCCCATTCCAGTTCGGCTGGAACGGATTGCTCGGCGATGAACACCGCTTCACGAATGCGCCGGATCTCGGCGTTGTCCTTTTGCCAGTCTGCGACACGTACGTGAATCTTATTCATCGGCAAACCCCAGGCTTCCTTGCTTGACCAGTTCACACAGCAGGCCCCGACCGTCTTCATCGCTCAGCCAATGGCCAAGGTTGTCGACGTGTAGCGCATCGGCGGCGCAAATCATTTTCAGCAGCTCGCGCAACTTGCCCGGCAGATAACGGCTCTGGCCGCTGGCGAACAGCAGCAGGTCGTCGTCGACTTCCGACCAGGCCAGGCGCGCGCTTGGGTTGCGGATCAGCACGGCGCCTTGCTCGAGACTGCTGAGCAGGTCGTCTTCTTCCAGTTCCGGGCCGACCACCAGTTCCGGGTAGCGTGGTTCGGTCATGAACTGGCCGAACCAGGTCAGCAGCAGGCGCTCGTCGCTCATGTGTTCGGCGAGCAGGCTTTTCAAGCGGTCGAGGGCGTCATGCTGGATCTGGTGCGGGTCGATCGCTGGTTGTGCGTCGGCGTCGGTGTAACGCTCTTCGTCAGGCAGGAACTGGCTGAGGAAGTCAGTGAAGTGGGTCAGCACTTCAGCGGCGCTCGGGGCGCGGAAGCCCACCGAGTAGGTCATGCAGTCGTCGACAGCCACGCCGCAGTGGGCCAGGCGCGGCGGCAGGTAGAGCATGTCGCCCGGTTCCAGGGTCCACTCGTCGGTCCCCTGGAAGTCGGCAAGGATGCGCAGGTCGGCGTGCTCGAGCAGAGGGCTCTCGGAATCGCACATCTGGCCGATCTTCCAGTTGCGTTTGCCATGGCCTTGCAGCAGGAACACGTCGTAGTTGTCGAAGTGCGGGCCTACGCTGCCGCCAGGCGCAGCGAAGCTGATCATCACGTCGTCGATGCGCCAGCTCGGCAGGAAGCGGAAGTGCTCCAGCAGCTCGCTGACTTCCGGCACGAACTGGTCGACGGCTTGCACCAGCAAGGTCCACTCGCGCTCGGGCAGTTTGCTGAATTCGTCTTCGGCGAACGGGCCGCGACGCAATTCCCATGGGCGCTCGCCGTGCTCGATGACCAGTCGCGATTCGACTTCCTCTTCCAGTGCCAGGCCGGCCAGTTCGTCGGCGTCGATCGGGCTTTCGAAATCAGGGATCGCCTGGCGAATCAGCAGCGGCTTTTTCTGCCAGTAGTCGCGCAGGAATTCCCGTGCAGTGATGCCGCCCAGAAGTTGAAGAGGAATATCAGGATTCATGTGTAACCTATTGAAAAAAAGTACTTTTCAGACGGGAATAAAAACGCCCGGCGCTGCCGGGCGTCTAAATGTATTACGAGCGGTCAGATGCGCTTGGCTTGAGCCACGGCGTTGCCGATGTAATTGGCCGGGGTGAGCTTTTTCAGCTCGGCCTTGGCCTCGGCAGGCATGTCCAGTGCATCGATGAAAGTCTGCAGCGCTTCAGGGCTGATGCCCTTGCCGCGAGTCAGCTCTTTCAGCTTTTCGTACGGGTTTTCGATGTTGTAGCGACGCATCACGGTCTGGATCGGTTCGGCCAGGACTTCCCAGCACGCATCCAGGTCAGCAGCGATTTTCTGGGCGTTGAGCTCCAGTTTGCTGATGCCTTTGAGGCTGGCTTCGTAAGCGATAACGCTGTGAGCGAAGCCGACGCCGAGGTTGCGCAGCACGGTGGAGTCGGTCAGGTCACGCTGCCAGCGGGAGATTGGCAGCTTGCTCGCCAGGTGCTGGAACAGTGCATTGGCGATACCCAGGTTGCCTTCGGAGTTTTCGAAGTCGATCGGGTTGACCTTGTGCGGCATGGTCGAGGAGCCGATTTCGCCGGCAATGGTGCGCTGCTTGAAGTAGCCCAGGGAGATGTAACCCCAGATATCGCGATCGAAGTCGATCAGGATGGTGTTGAAGCGGGCGATCGCGTCGAACAGCTCGGCGATGTAGTCGTGCGGTTCGATCTGCGTGGTATACGGGTTGAAGCCCAGGCCCAGTTCATCTTCGATAAACGCGCGAGCGTTGGCTTCCCAGTCGATCTCAGGGTAGGCCGAGAGGTGTGCGTTGTAGTTGCCGACAGCGCCGTTGATCTTGCCCAGCAGCGGAACGGCGGCGACTTGGGCGATCTGGCGTTCCAGGCGGTAAACCACGTTGGCCAGTTCTTTGCCCAGGGTGGTCGGCGAAGCCGGTTGACCGTGGGTGCGCGAGAGCATCGGCACGTCGGCGAAGCGGATCGCCAGCTCGCGAATGGCTTCAGCAGTCTGGCGCATCAGCGGCAGCATCACCTCATCACGGCCTTCGCGCAGCATCAGGGCGTGGGACAGGTTGTTGATGTCCTCGCTGGTGCAGGCAAAGTGGATGAATTCACTGACGTTGGCCAGTTCAGGCAGTTTGGCGGCCTGTTCCTTGAGCAGGTACTCAATGGCTTTAACATCGTGGTTGGTGGTGCGCTCGATCTCTTTGACGCGCTCGGCGTGTTCCAGCGAGAAGTTTTCCGCCAGTTCATTCAGAGCCGCGTTGGCTTCGGCGGAAAACGCCGGGACTTCGCAGATGCTAGCGTGAGCGGCCAGGCGCTGGAGCCAGCGCACTTCAACCAGGACGCGAGCACGGATCAGACCGTATTCGCTGAAAATTGGGCGCAGGGCCTGGGTTTTGCCGGCGTAGCGGCCGTCAACAGGGGAAACCGCAGTGAGCGAAGAGAGCTGCATGGGGTGTTCTCGGACAGTCGGGCAACGAAATGGGGCGCGTATCATACATGAAAAAAAACCGCTGGTCCGTTGCCAACTGACCAGCGTTTACGCGTTACAGACTACAAAACAATATTGCGGGCGCGGTTCAGCTGCTGCGCATCAGCGGATAAAGCTCTTTGAGCAATTTGCGGCGGCTGAATACCAGCTGCCAGCGATGACCACCCAGCTGGCGCCACAAGCGCGCCGAGCGGATGCCGGCCAGCAACAGGGCGCGGATCTTCGACGAGTTGCTCGGTTGCTGCAGGTTGCGCATGTCGCCGTGCACCTGAATCCGTTGGCGCAGGGTGCTCAAGGTGTCCTGATACAGCGCTCCACAAGCGGCGATCACGTTTTCGTGGGCCGGGCCGAAATGCTCGACCTGGGACTGAATCTGCGGCAAGCGTTTGCCAATCACTTCGAGCATGTCGTCACGCTTGGCCAGTTGTCGCTCGAGACCGAGCATCGACAGCGCATAGCGCAAGGGTTCGCGTTGCAAGGTGTTTGGGTCGCGCTCCAGGGCGCCGATCAGTGCGCGATAACCTTCGCGCAGATTGATGTCGTCGCCACCGTAGACTTCCAGGGTGTCCTTCGGATCACGGATCAGCAGGCTGCCAAGCATGCAGCTCAGACCGGCTTCCGTGACCTGGCCGGTCTTGGCGATCTTGTCGACCAGGACTGCGGCGAGAAAAACACCGCCCAGGGCTGTCAGTTGCTCCTGAGTCGGGCTCATGCGCGCGAATCCTTGCTGCTCCAGGGTTCGGCCACTTCAATGACGCCGCCGCCAAGGCAGATTTCGCCGTCGTAGAACACCACGGACTGGCCGGGGGTTACTGCGCGCTGCGGGTCGTCGAAAATAACGCGATAGCCATTGGCGGTTTTTTCCAGGGTGCAGGGCTGGTCGCTCTGGCGATAGCGGACTTTCGCAGTGAGCTTGCGCGGCGTGCTCAGGTCGACCGGGTTGACCCAGTAGATGTCCGAGGCGAGCAGCGCGCGGGAGAACAGCCATGGGTGATCATTGCCCTGGCCAACGATCAGCTCGTTGTGCTCCAGGTCCTTGATCAGCACGTACCACGGCTCTTCGCCGGCGTCTTTCAGGCCGCCGATGCCCAGACCCTGGCGCTGGCCGATGGTGTGGTACATCAGGCCGTGGTGGCGACCGATCACTTCACCTTCGGTGGTTTTGATCTCGCCAGGCTGTGCCGGCAGGTATTGCTTGAGGAAGTCGCTGAAACGGCGTTCGCCGATAAAGCAGATCCCGGTGGAGTCCTTTTTCTTCGCCGTAGCCAGCTGGTGTTTCTCGGCAATCGCTCGAACCGCAGGTTTTTCCAGCTCGCCGACCGGGAACAGGGTCTTGGCGATCTGCTCGCCGCCGACGGCGTGCAGGAAGTAGCTCTGATCCTTGTTGGGGTCCAGACCTTTGAGCAGTTCGGTACGGCCATCGATGTCGCGGCGGCGCACGTAGTGGCCGGTGGCGATCAGGTCGGCACCGAGCATCAGGGCGTAGTCGAGGAACGCCTTGAACTTGATTTCGCGGTTGCAGAGGATGTCCGGGTTCGGTGTGCGCCCGGCTTTGTATTCGGCCAGGAAATGCTCGAACACGTTGTCCCAGTACTCAGCGGCGAAGTTGGCGGTGTGCAGCTTGATGCCAATCTTGTCGCAAACGGCTTGAGCGTCGGCCAGGTCGTCCATGGCGGTGCAATAGTCCGTTCCGTCGTCCTCCTCCCAGTTCTTCATGAACAGGCCTTCCACCTGATAACCCTGCTCGATCAGCAGTAGGGCGGAAACGGAAGAGTCCACGCCGCCGGACATGCCGACGATAACGCGCTTCTTTTGTGTGTCAGAAGGGGCTGGATCACGCATAGGGATTCAAAGGGTGTCTTGAAAAAGGACGCGATTCTAACAGGCCGGAGCCTGCAAGGCTAAAGAGAAGGGCGGATCAGCTCGAGACTGTGCAGCTTGCCGCTCAAATAATCGTCGATGCACTGGAGGATTAGCTCGCTGCGCCAGTCCGGGCGTCGTTCCAGCAGCTCGGTGCGGGTTAGCCAGCGCGGGCCGATAATGCCGTCATCCAGCTGATAATCGGGATGATGCTGTAGCGGTTTGCCAGCGAAGCACACGCGTTGGTAGGTCACGCCGTTGCTTGGAGCAGTATAGAGGTAGATGCCGATAACGCCGGTCAGTTCGATGTCCCAGCCGGTTTCTTCGAGGGTTTCACGAATCGCGGCGTCGATCAGTGTTTCGTCGGGATCCAGGTGCCCGGCGGGCTGATTGAGCACCGCTCGTCCGCCTGCGAGTTCCTCGACCATCAGGAAGCGGCCATTGTCTTCGACGATGGTCGCGACGGTGATGTGGGGCTGCCAATCCATAAAAATATTCTGCCTTGGGTTGGGGGAGAAGGTCATCATAAATCGAACGCGGATCGGTGCGCCCGCAATATCCGGGTGAGCACTGGTCCTAGTAGGAGCCGAGCTTGCTCGCGATGGCATCACCTCGGTGCAACAGACACATCGCGTCGCCTGCATCGCGAGCAAGCTCGGCTCCTACAAAGAGCAAAGAGCGCAAGCCATAAACAGAAACCCCGGCGCGGGGCCGGGGCTCTGGTATTACAGTGCAGCGCTATCAGGCAGCCAGGCTGTCGGAAGCCAGCGCAGCGATTGCCGCGTTGAAGATTTCGCTAGGGCGCATGGCCTTGCTGATCAGTGCTGGCGTGGCGTAGTAGTAGCCACCGATTTCCACTGGTTTGCCCTGAACGGCGTTGAGCTCGGCAACGATGGCCGCCTCGTTTTCGGTCAGGGTTTTCGCCAGTTGGCCAAATTGCGCCTGGAGGGCGGCATCTTCAGTCTGGGCGGCCAGGGCCTGGGCCCAGTACAGCGCCAGGTAGAAGTGGCTGCCGCGGTTGTCGATGTTGCCGACTTTGCGTGCAGGCGACTTGTTGTTGTCCAGGAACTGACCGGTGGCCTGATCCAGAGTCTTGGCCAGTACCAGGGCTTTCGGATTGTTGTAAGTCACACCCAAATGCTCAAGGGAGGCGGCCAGAGCCAGGAACTCACCCAGCGAATCCCAGCGCAGGAAGTTTTCTTCCAGCAACTGCTGAACGTGCTTCGGTGCTGAACCGCCAGCGCCGGTTTCGAACAGACCGCCGCCGTTCATCAGCGGAACGATCGACAGCATCTTGGCGCTGGTGCCCAGCTCCATGATCGGGAACAGGTCGGTCAGGTAGTCGCGCAGTACGTTACCGGTCACCGAGATGGTGTCCTGACCGGCGCGGATACGCGTCAGCGTGAACGCCATGGCGTCGACTGGCGACATGATGCGGATGTCCAGGCCGGATGTGTCGTGATCCTTCAGGTAGGCCTGAACTTTCTCGATCACCACGCCGTCGTGGGCGCGCATTGGGTCCAGCCAGAAGATCGCTGGAGTGCTGCTGGCGCGAGCACGGTTGACGGCCAGTTTGACCCAGTCCTGGATCGGCGCGTCTTTGGTCTGGCACATGCGGAAGATGTCGCCGGCTTCAACCGACTGTTCCAGCAGAGTGCGGCCAGCGCTGTCGGAAACGCGAACAACGCCGTCAGCCTTGATCTGGAAGGTCTTGTCGTGGGAACCGTACTCTTCGGCTTTTTTCGCCATCAGGCCAACGTTTGGCACGCTGCCCATGGTGGTTGGGTCGAAGGCGCCGTGTTGCTTGCAGTCTTCGATCACCGCCTGGTAGATGGTGGCGTAGCAACGATCCGGGATCACGGCCTTGGTGTCGTGCAGTTGGCCATCGGTGCCCCACATCTTGCCGGAGTCACGGATCATGGCTGGCATCGAGGCGTCGACGATCACGTCGCTCGGCACGTGCAGGTTGGTGATGCCTTTGTCGGAGTTGACCATGGCCAGCGACGGACGAACGGCGTAGACCGCCTGAATGTCGGCTTCGATCTGTGCTTGCTGCTCGGCCGGCAGGGCCTTGATGCGGGCGTACAGGTCGCCGATGCCGTTGTTCAGGTTGAAGCCGATCTGTGCCAGCACGTCAGCGTGCTTGCTCAGGGCGTCTTTATAGAACTCGGCAACGATCTGGCCGAACATGATCGGGTCGGAGACCTTCATCATGGTCGCTTTCAGGTGAACCGACAGCAGCACGCCTTTTTGCCTGGCGTCTTCGATTTCAGCGGCGATGAAGCTGCGCAGGGCGTTTTTGCTCAGTACGGCGCAATCGAGGATCTCACCGGCTTGTACGGTGGTTTTTTCTTTCAGGACGGTGGTACTGCCATCCCGAGCGATCAGTTCGATTTTAACGCTGTCTTTGGCGTCGATCAGGGCGGCTTTTTCGCTGCCGTAGAAATCGCCAGCGCTCATGTGAGCGACGTGGGACTTGGAGTCCGAGCTCCAGGCGCCCATTTTGTGCGGGTGCTTGCGGGCGTAGTTCTTGACCGACAGCGGGGCGCGGCGGTCAGAGTTGCCTTCGCGCAGAACCGGATTTACGGCGCTGCCCTTGACCTTGTCGTAAGCCGCTCTGGCGCTCTTGTCGGCATCGCTGGTCACGGTTTCCGGATAGTCCGGCAGTTCAAAGCCCTGGGCTTGCAATTCTTTGATCGCGGCCTGCAGTTGCGGAACCGAGGCGCTGATGTTCGGCAGCTTGATGATGTTGGCTTCAGGCGTGACGGCCAGGGCGCCCAGTTCGGCGAGGTGGTCGGCTACGGCTTTGTCGCCCAATTGCTCGGGGAAGCTGGCCAGGATGCGCCCTGCAAGAGAGATATCGCGGGTTTCCACGGCGATATCAGCGGAGGCGGTGAAGGCCTCTACGATAGGCAGCAGTGAATAGGTGGCGAGGGCTGGGGCTTCGTCGGTGAAGGTGTAGATGATCTTCGAGCGGGTGGGCATATTCGGATTAACTCTCTTCTTTGCTAGGCGTGCTCGGAATCTCGAGTTGCGCGGGGGTGAGCGCTTTCGTTCAAAGTCGTCCATGAGCCGAAAGTCGAGGTTTCTTCGCGGTGATGTTGGGTGCATCAGTCGAGCGTCAGGCGACCGGGTCGCGGTAACAACCCAGTCTTTTCGGGCTTGAAAGTCTCATTCCAGACAGGTCAGCCGGTGTGACTCTGTGGTCACCGGCGCATTATACATAGGTCTTTGGTGTTGCGACGATAGGTCGCGTATTCGAGGTGACGTCCATTGGTCTAAAGGATCGGCTCGCAGGGTCGCCGTACACTGATCGCCCTGGTCCTCGATTTTGTCGTTTTTACCTTTGCTTTCAGGCTTGTAGGCCGCAAAGAGTATAGGTTTGGCCCTGGATGTATGGAACATAAGGTTCCCGTCCAGATTCAACTGGGGTACGCTCCAGAGCAGCCAGATGTTCAATCCACGTAACGGAGTTCAGCATGGGATACAAGAAGATTCAGGTTCCAGCAGTCGGCGACAAAATCACCGTCAATGCAGACCATTCTCTCAATGTTCCTAATAACCCGATCATCCCTTTCATCGAAGGTGATGGTATTGGCGTCGACATCAGCCCGGTCATGATCAAGGTTGTCGATGCTGCTGTTAAGAAAGCTTACGGTGGCGATCGTAAAATCTCCTGGATGGAAGTCTACGCCGGCGAGAAGGCTACCCAGGTCTACGACCAGGACACCTGGTTGCCTCAGGAAACTCTGGATGCTGTCAAAGACTACGTCGTTTCCATCAAAGGCCCGCTGACCACTCCGGTCGGTGGCGGCATCCGTTCCCTGAACGTCGCCCTGCGTCAGCAGCTGGACCTTTATGTTTGCCTGCGTCCAGTGCGTTGGTTCGAAGGCGTGCCTAGCCCGGTCAAGAAGCCTGGCGACGTCGACATGACGATCTTCCGTGAAAACTCGGAAGACATTTATGCCGGTATCGAGTGGAAGGCCGGCTCGCCAGAAGCGATCAAGGTCATCAAATTCCTGAAAGACGAAATGGGTGTCACTAAAATCCGTTTCGACCAGAACTGCGGTATCGGCGTCAAGCCGGTTTCCCTGGAAGGCACCAAGCGTCTGGCGCGCAAGGCCCTGCAGTATGTAGTCGACAATGACCGCGACTCGCTGACTATCGTGCACAAAGGCAACATCATGAAGTTCACCGAAGGTGCCTTCAAAGAGTGGGCCTACGAAGTGGCTGCTGAAGAATTCGGCGCTACCTTGCTCGATGGCGGTCCCTGGATGCAGTTCAAGAACCCTAGAACCGGCAAGAATGTCATCGTCAAAGATGCCATCGCCGATGCCATGCTGCAGCAAATTCTGCTGCGCCCGGCTGAATACGATGTGATCGCGACCCTGAACCTGAACGGTGACTACCTGTCCGACGCCCTGGCGGCCGAAGTGGGTGGTATCGGTATCGCACCAGGCGCCAACCTGTCCGACACCGTCGCGATGTTCGAAGCCACCCACGGTACGGCTCCAAAGTACGCGGGCAAAGACCAGGTGAACCCGGGTTCGCTGATCCTGTCTGCTGAAATGATGCTACGCCACATGGGCTGGACCGAAGCGGCTGACCTGATCATCAAAGGCACCAACGGCGCAATCTCGGCCAAGACAGTGACCTATGACTTCGAACGTCTGATGGACGGCGCCAAGCTGCTGTCGTCTTCTGCGTTCGGCGATGCTCTGATCTCTCACATGTAAGCTGATCCGCGCCAAGCAGAACCGGCCGACTCAAGTGAATGAGTCGGCCGGTTTTTTTATGACTGGATGTTTGGTGTGGTCAGCTTGATATGGTTTCGTGGTGGGTTGGAGGGTTCGTCTGGGCTGCCTGTGCAGTGGCTGACCTGATTTCAATCGCATGCAAGCCTTTTGGCCCCTGGATGATATCGAAACAAACGGCTTGTCCTGCTTTCAGGGTTTTGTAGCCATCCATTTTAATGGCCGAGTAATGGGCAAACAGATCTTCGTCCTTGCCGTCCTCGTTGATGAATCCATACCCTTTGGCATTGTTGAACCACTTGACCTTGCCGCTTGCCATGCTCATATCCCTCTGCAACAGACTCCATCACTGGAGTATCATCCAGTTCATCAGCACTCAAACCCGGAAATCGGGTTGACTGTGCGGACGTTTATTACCCACTGTGGGCCCTATTGGTTGTAACACCGTTTTGCCGATAGTCAAGGTGACCGGGCGGTCAGAGTTGAAATCCTGCCTGGGCGCCCCCACCACAGTATTTGTTCAACTAACGAACCTTTCTTTCCATGCATGCAATCAGCCAGATTCGACTAACATTCAATCAGGATCGCCCGGATTTACACGACGACGATTCCGCTGGCTTGGCTGTACAGGAGGCTAAGCCCGCGTTGCAGGCGCCGCCGATGTACAAGGTGGTTTTGTTTAACGATGACTACACACCGATGGATTTCGTCGTCGAAGTGCTCGAGGTGTTTTTTAACCTGAATCGAGAGTTGGCGACCAAGGTAATGCTGGCCGTTCATACAGAAGGACGGGCAGTATGTGGAGTGTTTACCCGCGACATCGCCGAGACCAAGGCCATGCAGGTCAACCAGTACGCCAGGGAAAGCCAGCATCCGCTACTCTGTGAAATCGAGAAGGACGGTTAACGCCGACCACTTGGGTATGAGGTGAAGCTATGTTAAACCGCGAGCTCGAAGTCACCCTCAATCTCGCCTTCAAGGAGGCCCGCTCAAAACGTCATGAGTTCATGACGGTCGAGCACCTTTTGTTGGCTCTTTTGGATAATGAGGCAGCCGCTACCGTTCTACGTGCCTGCGGCGCAAACCTCGACAAACTCAAGCATGACCTGCAGGAGTTTATCGACTCCACCACGCCATTGATCCCTCTTCATGACGAGGATCGCGAAACCCAGCCAACCCTGGGCTTCCAGCGTGTACTGCAACGTGCTGTCTTTCACGTACAGAGCTCGGGTAAACGCGAGGTGACTGGTGCCAACGTGCTGGTCGCAATCTTCAGTGAGCAAGAGAGTCAGGCGGTGTTTCTGCTGAAGCAGCAGAGCGTTGCGCGCATCGATGTCGTCAACTACATAGCTCATGGCATCTCGAAAGTGCCAGGGCATGGCGAACACTCTGAAGGTGAGCAAGATATGCAGGACGACGAGGGCGGTGAGTCTTCTTCTTCAGGCAATCCTCTGGATGCTTATGCCAGCAACCTCAACGAGCTCGCGCGCCAGGGTCGAATAGACCCGTTGGTAGGCCGGGAGCTGGAGGTCGAGCGCGTTGCGCAGATTCTGGCGCGTCGGCGTAAAAACAATCCGCTGTTGGTGGGTGAGGCGGGCGTGGGTAAAACCGCGATCGCCGAAGGTCTGGCCAAGCGCATTGTCGACAATCAGGTGCCTGATCTGTTGGCTCACAGTGTCGTCTATTCCCTCGATCTGGGAGCGCTGCTGGCCGGGACCAAATACCGCGGCGATTTCGAGAAGCGCTTCAAGGCGTTGCTCAACGAGCTGAAGAAACGTCCGCAGGCGATTCTGTTTATCGACGAAATCCACACCATCATTGGCGCCGGTGCAGCGTCCGGTGGTGTCATGGATGCCTCGAACCTGCTCAAGCCGTTGCTGTCTTCGGGTGATATCCGGTGCATCGGCTCGACCACCTTCCAGGAATTCCGTGGCATCTTCGAGAAGGATCGTGCCCTGGCTCGTCGCTTCCAGAAGGTCGATGTGTCTGAACCTTCGGTAGAAGACACCATTGGCATTCTCAGGGGGCTCAAGGGGCGCTTCGAGCTGCATCACGGTATCGAATACAGTGATGAGGCGTTGCGTGCCGCAGCTGAGCTGGCATCGCGTTATATCAATGACCGACACATGCCGGACAAGGCTATCGACGTTATCGACGAGGCGGGTGCCTACCAGCGCCTGCAGCCGATCGAGAAGCGTGTGAAACGCATCGAGGTGGCTCAGGTCGAGGACATCGTGGCGAAGATCGCGCGGATTCCGCCCAAGCACGTCACCAGTTCGGACAAAGAGCTGCTGCGTAACCTTGAGCGTGACTTGAAACTGACAGTATTCGGGCAGGATGCGGCGATCGACTCCTTGTCGACTGCGATCAAGCTGTCCCGTGCCGGCTTGAAGTCGCCCGACAAACCTGTGGGTTCGTTCCTGTTCGCAGGTCCTACGGGTGTCGGTAAAACCGAGGCCGCGCGGCAGTTGGCCAAGGCGTTGGGGATTGAACTGGTTCGCTTCGATATGTCCGAGTACATGGAGCGCCACACCGTTTCCCGCTTGATCGGTGCACCTCCAGGCTACGTGGGCTTCGATCAGGGCGGTTTGCTGACCGAAGCGATCACCAAGCAGCCTCACTGCGTGCTGTTGCTCGATGAGATCGAGAAGGCGCATCCGGAAGTCTTCAACCTGCTGTTGCAGGTCATGGATCACGGTACGCTGACGGATAACAACGGGCGCAAGGCAGATTTCCGTAACGTGATCGTCATCATGACGACCAACGCCGGTGCCGAAACCGCAGCGCGTGCGTCAATCGGCTTCACTTATCAAGATCACTCTTCCGATGCCATGGAAGCGATCAAGAAGAGCTTTACACCGGAATTCCGTAACCGTCTGGACACCATTATCCAGTTTGGTCGCCTCAGTCATGAGGTCATCAAAAGCGTGGTGGACAAGTTCCTTACCGAGCTTCAGGCGCAACTGGAAGACAAGCGTGTACTGCTCGAAGTGACCGATGCTGCACGCGGTTGGCTGGCGGCGGGTGGTTACGATGTGCTGATGGGCGCGCGACCAATGGCTCGCTTGATTCAGGACAAGATCAAGCGTCCGCTCGCTGAGGAAATTCTCTTTGGCGAACTGGCCGAGCATGGTGGCGTGGTGCACATCGACCTCAAGGACGGCGAGTTGACCTTCGAGTTCGAGACCACTGCAGAAATGGCCTGACAGTTGTTGCTGTAAAGCGAAAGGCGCCGAAAGGCGCCTTTTTGCTGTCTGGGGGATCGTTCCCACGCTCCGCGTGGGAATGCCTCAACGGACGCTCCGAGTTCGGCTTTTGGGACGCAGAGCGTCCCGGGCTGCATTCCCACGCAGAGCGTGGGAACGATCCACAAACAAAAACGCCCGGCATAAGCCGGGCGTTTTGTATTGACTTGCTTAACGAGCGCGGTAAGTGATGCGCCCTTTGCTCAAGTCATAGGGCGTCAGCTCGACGCGCACTTTGTCACCGGTAAGAATACGGATGTAGTTCTTGCGCATCTTGCCGGAAATATGCGCGGTTACGACGTGCCCATTTTCCAACTCCACACGAAACATGGTGTTGGGCAGGGTGTCGACGACAGTGCCTTCCATTTCGAAGCTGTCTTCTTTCGACATGCAGTAAAGCCCTCGGTGTCCAATGAATGGCCCGGTGCAACTGCGCCAGGCAAAAGCGGCGTGCATTGTGCCCGAAAAGTGGGGTTTAAGCCAAGGGCTTCTAGTTCAGGGTGACCCATCTCTGGTTAATGAGCAGCTCGATGGGGCGATATTGGGTCTTGTAGTTCATCTTTTTGCAGTTCTTGATCCAGTACCCGAGGTAGACGGCGTCCAGCCCCAGGCGCCGGGCCTCGCCAATCTGCCAGAGAATCGCATAGCGGCCCAGGCTGCGGCGTTCTTCCTCGGGCTCATAGAAGGTGTAGACCGCCGATAAGCCGTTGGGCAGCAGATCCGTGACGGCTACCGCCAGCAGGCGTCCCTCAAGACGGAATTCATAGAATCTGGAGAACGGCAGGTCACGGACCAGAAAGGTTGAAAACTGATCGCGACTCGGCGGATACATATCGCCATCAGCGTGACGCTGCTCGATATAGCGCTGGTAAAGATTGAAATACTCTTCGCTGAAGTCGGGTTTCGCAGGCCGGACCTGAAGATCGGCATTGCGCTTGAAGATGCGTTTCTGCTGACGATTAGGCAGAAACTGCGTCACGGGAATTCGTGCCGGAACACAGGCATTGCAATTTTGGCAATGCGGCCGGTAAAGGTGGTCGCCACTGCGACGAAAACCCATTTCGGACAGATCTGCGTAGACGTGCACATCCATTGGCTGACTAGGGTCGAGGAACAGCGTGGTGGCCTGCTCTTCGGGCAGATAGCTGCAAGAGTGGGGCTGAGTGGCATAAAACTTCAGGCGCGCCAACTCGGTCATGATCAACCCTCGGTATAAGCTTTTGAATTAAGTGTAAGCCAGCCTGGGAGAAGTCGCCTAGCAAACCCAGGTGGCAGTATTGGGTTGGTCGAGATGCTGCTGCAAATAGCCGGAAAAACTGCTGCGAGGTATGGCGCGAGCGCCCAGGCTGTGCAGATGATCGGTTGGCATCTGGCAGTCAATCAGCACGAAACCCCATTGCTGGAGGTGTTTGACCAGTGTAGCGAAGCCGAATTTCGAGGCGTTGTCGGCGCGGCTAAACATGGATTCGCCGAAAAACAGTTGCCCCATCGCCAGTCCGTAGAGCCCTCCGACCAGAACGCCTTGATCCCAGACTTCGACCGAGTGTGCATAACCTCGCTGATGCAAATGCAAGTAGGCAGCCTGCATGGCGTCGGTGATCCAGGTTCCGTCGGCGTAGTCGCGAGGTGCGGCGCATGCCCGGATCACCGAGCTGAAATCGCGATCGAAGGTCACCTCATAGCGCTGCTGACGCAGCAGCTTGTTCAGGCTGCGCGAGACGTGCAGCTCCTCTGGAAACAGCACTGTACGCGGATCGGGCGACCACCAGAGAATCGGCTGGCCTTCCGAGAACCAAGGGAAGCAGCCATGGCGGTAGGCCTGGATCAAGCGATCGGCGGACAGATCGCCACCGGCTGCGAGCAAACCGTTGGGGTCGCGCATGGCTTTTTCCAGCGGCGGAAAGGTCAGGGTGTTGCGTTGTAACCAGGTCAGCATGGCATTCCGACTTGCAGAAGGGGAGGGCGATGGCGGGTCGTATGGCCCGCCGTGAGGCGCTGGATGATCAGTTGTCGTCGAGGTACTTCTCGGCGTCCAGTGCCGCCATACAGCCGGCGCCGGCTGAGGTGACGGCCTGGCGGTAGACATGATCGGCGACGTCGCCGGCCGCGAACACGCCTTCAATGCCGGTTGCGGTGGCATCGCCTTCGCTGCCGCCCTTGATCAGCAGGTAGCCGTTGCGCATTTCCAGTTGGCCCTGGAACAGGTCGGTATTGGGCTTGTGGCCGATAGCGATGAATACGCCGGTCAACGCCAGATCCCTGGTCTCACCCGTATTGCTGTCCCGCAGACGGGCGCCGGTTACGCCGCTGGCATCGCCCAGCACCTCGTCGAGGTTCTGGTTCCAGTGCAGATGGATATTACCGTTGGCGGCCTTTTCGAAGAGTTTGTCCTGAAGGATTTTCTCCGAGCGCAGTTTGTCGCGACGGTGAATCAGGTGGACTTCCTTGGCAATGTTGGACAGATAAAGTGCTTCTTCCACGGCGGTGTTGCCGCCACCGACCACCGCGACCACCTGATTGCGGTAGAAGAAACCGTCGCAGGTTGCGCAGGCAGAGACACCTTTACCGGCAAAGGTTTCTTCGGATGGCAGGCCCAGGTATTGCGCAGAGGCGCCGGTAGCAATGATCAGCGCGTCGCAGGTATAAGTGCCGCTATCGCCGGTGAGGATAAACGGACGCTGCTGCAACTCTGCAGTATGGATGTGGTCGTAGACGATCTCGGTGTCGAAGCGCTCGGCATGTTTGTGCATGCGCTCCATCAGCACGGGTCCGGTCAGGCCTTCCACGTCGCCGGGCCAGTTGTCGACTTCGATGGTGGTGGTCAGTTGACCGCCGGCCTGCAGGCCGGTAATAACCATCGGCTTGAGGTTGGCGCGAGCGGCATATACGGCGGCGCTGTAACCTGCCGGGCCCGAGCCCAGGATAATCAGGCGTGAATGCTTCGCTTCGCTCATAAAAACACCTCATAAGCCTTTGTCACAAAAGAGAATGCATGCTCAAATTGAACCGCGCGTAAAGTGCTGTTGGCTATGCTACACCGAAGCCGCTCTGGCGTGGCATCGGGCGGACAAACCCGTACAATGCGGGTCTGTAACAGAATGTTCACTGATCACCAACCTGTGCTGGCAGGAGCAAGCACTATAAAGATCGCAGCCTTCGGCAACTTCTACAGTTTCAGAATCGAAGGCCAGAGTGTTAAAAGTAGCTCCAGTTACGCTCGTTAACTTTGTTACCTGCTCGGATTGAGCAGTTTTTATAGTCAATCAACAGTTGGTCGCGCTACAGGCGCAGGAAAAGACGCGTTTTGAAGAAATCCACCGCTACACCTAAAACAGTAGTTCCGCTCTGGCGTCAGCAACTGCACTACCGGTTAAAGGAAGGTGCGCTGATTGCCATTGGAGCCTTATGCCTGTTCCTGATGATGGCATTGTTGACATATGGCAAGGATGATCCGGGCTGGAGTCACAACAGCAAAATTGAAAATGTGCAGAACTTCGGCGGGCCTGCGGGCTCCTACAGCGCCGATATTCTGTTCATGGTGCTGGGCTATTTCGCTTATATCTTTCCGTTGCTATTGGCGATCAAGGCTTATCAGATTTTCCGTCAGCGCCACGAGCCTTGGCTGTGGAGCGGCTGGTTGTTTTCCTGGCGCCTGATCGGCCTGGTGTTTCTGGTGCTGTCGGGCGCGGCCCTGGCACACATCCACTTCCATGCGCCGACCGGCTTGCCGGCGGGCGCTGGCGGTGCATTGGGCGAAAGCCTCGGTGACCTGGCGAAGAACGCGCTCAACATCCAGGGCAGTACCCTGATGTTCATTGCGTTGTTTCTGTTCGGCCTGACGGTGTTCACCGACCTCTCGTGGTTCAAGGTCATGGACGTGACCGGCAAGATCACCCTCGATCTGTTCGAGCTGTTCCAGGGGGCGGCCAATCGCTGGTGGGCGGCGCGCAATGAACGCAAGCAGCTGGTTGCGCAATTGCGTGAAGTCGATACCCGGGTCAACGAAGTGGTGGCCCCGACGGTGACCGACAAACGTGAACAGGCCAAAGTCAAAGAACGCTTGATCGAGCGTGAGCAAGCCCTGAGCAAGCACATGTCCGATCGCGAGAAACAGGTTCCGCCGGTCATTGCCCCGGCACCGCCCAAGGCGCCGGAACCGAGCAAGCGCGTTGAGAAAGAGAAACAGGCGCCGCTGTTCGTCGACAGTGCGGTGGAAGGCACCTTGCCGCCGATCTCGATTCTCGATCCGGCAGAAAAGAAACAGCTCAACTATTCGCCTGAGTCGCTGGCCGCCGTTGGCCATCTGCTGGAAATCAAACTCAAGGAATTCGGTGTCGAGGTCTCGGTGGATTCGATTCACCCAGGCCCGGTGATTACCCGTTACGAGATTCAACCGGCGGCCGGGGTAAAGGTCAGCCGTATTTCCAACCTGGCCAAAGACCTGGCGCGTTCGCTGGCAGTGACCAGTGTGCGGGTCGTGGAAGTGATTCCCGGCAAGACCACAGTCGGCATCGAGATTCCTAACGAAGACCGGCAGATCGTGCGCTTCTCCGAAGTGTTGTCGACCCCGGAATACGATGACGCCAAATCCCCGGTCACCTTGGCCCTGGGCCATGACATCGGTGGCAAGCCGGTTATCACTGACCTGGCAAAAATGCCTCACTTGCTGGTGGCCGGTACCACCGGTTCCGGTAAGTCGGTGGGCGTGAACGCGATGATTCTGTCGATTCTGTTCAAGTCGGGCCCGGAAGACGCCAAACTGATCATGATCGACCCGAAAATGCTTGAATTGTCGATCTACGAAGGCATTCCGCACTTGCTGTGCCCGGTGGTTACCGACATGAAGGACGCCGCCAACGCACTGCGTTGGAGCGTGGCCGAGATGGAGCGTCGCTATAAGCTGATGGCGAAGATGGGCGTGCGTAACCTGTCCGGCTTCAACCAGAAGGTGAGAGAGGCGCAGGAGGCGGGTACACCGCTGACGGATCCACTGTACAACCGCGAAAGCATTCACGACGAAGCGCCGCTGCTGACCAAGTTGCCGACCATCGTGGTGGTGGTCGACGAATTCGCCGACATGATGATGATCGTCGGCAAGAAGGTTGAAGAGCTGATCGCGCGGATCGCCCAGAAAGCCCGTGCTGCCGGTATTCACTTGATTCTGGCGACCCAGCGTCCATCGGTGGACGTGATCACCGGTCTGATCAAGGCCAACATTCCGACCCGTATGGCGTTCCAGGTATCGAGCAAGATCGACTCGCGAACCATCATCGATCAGGGTGGCGCCGAGCAATTGCTGGGTCACGGTGACATGCTCTACATGCCGCCGGGCACCAGCCTGCCGATTCGGGTGCACGGCGCGTTCGTTTCCGATGATGAAGTTCACCGGGTGGTTGAAGCCTGGAAACTGCGCGGTGCGCCGGAGTACAACGACGACATCCTCGCTGGTGTCGAAGAGGCCGGTAGCGGCTTTGACGGCGGCAGCGGCGGTGGCGACGATGACAGCGAAACCGATGCGCTTTACGACGAAGCAGTGCAGTTTGTGCTGGAAAGCCGCCGCGCCTCTATCTCGGCGGTTCAACGCAAACTCAAGATCGGCTACAACCGCGCTGCGCGCATGATCGAAGCCATGGAGATGGCCGGGGTCGTGACGTCCATGAATACCAACGGTTCGCGTGAAGTACTCGCCCCAGGCCCAATGCGCGACTGACCGGTGCCGCGTGAGATCACGCGGCATACCATTCAAACGAATATCAAAGAGGACTCCCATGCGTCTTATCCGCATGCTGTTGCTGCCGGTACTGGCTTTAACCACGCTCTCGGCCCATGCCGATGACAAAGCTGTGGCGCGTCTGACCCAACTGCTCGAAAAGTCGCAGACTCTGACGGCGCGTTTCTCACAGTTGACCCTCGACGGCAGCGGCACTCAGTTGCAGGAAACGGCCGGTGAAATGTCGCTGCAGCGCCCGGGCCTGTTCTTCTGGCACACCGATGCGCCACAAGAGCAGTTGATGGTCTCCGATGGCAAGAAGGTTTCGCTGTGGGATCCGGACCTGGAGCAGGTCACCATCAAGAAGCTTGATCAACGCCTGACCCAGACCCCGGCCTTGCTGCTGTCCGGTGACGTGTCCAAGATCAGCGAGAGTTTCGACATCAGTGCCAAGGAGGCTGGCGGTGTGATCGACTTCACCCTGAAGCCCAAGACCAAAGACACCCTGTTCGACAGCCTGCGTCTGTCGTTTCGCAACGGTATGGTCAATGACATGCAGTTGATCGACAGCGTCGGCCAGCGTACCAATATCCTGTTCACTGGCGTCAAGGCCAACGAGCCAATCCCGGCTTCCAGGTTCAAGTTCGACATCCCCAAGGGTGCCGATGTGATCCAGGAATAAAGAGCCAAGAGGTTTCAAACGCTGCCATGGACCTGTTTCGAAGTGATCCGATTGCTCAACCCCTGGCCGCGCGCTTGCGCTCGACCAACCTGGACGAGTACGTCGGTCAGGAGCACCTGCTCGCTCGCGGCAAGCCTTTGCGCGAAGCCCTGGAGCAGGGAGCCTTGCATTCAATGATTTTCTGGGGGCCGCCAGGGGTGGGTAAAACCACGTTGGCGCGCTTGCTGGCGAAAGTCTCGGATGCGCATTTCGAAACGGTCTCGGCTGTGCTGGCCGGGGTCAAAGAGATTCGTCAGGCGGTAGAAGTTGCCAAGCAACAGGCTGGGCAATACGGCAAGCGAACCATTCTGTTCGTCGACGAAGTGCACCGTTTCAACAAGTCGCAGCAGGACGCGTTTCTACCCTATGTCGAAGACGGCACGTTGATCTTTATCGGCGCAACGACAGAAAACCCATCCTTCGAGTTGAACAACGCACTGTTGTCCCGTGCTCGCGTCTACGTCCTCAAAAGCCTTGATGAGGTGGCACTGCACAAACTGGTGCAACGCGCGCTGACCGAAGAGCGCGGCCTCGGCAAGCGGCAACTGAGCCTCGGTGATGAAGGTTTCAAGATGCTGCTGGCGGCAGCCGATGGCGACGGCCGGCGTTTGCTCAACCTGTTGGAGAACGCTTCCGATCTGGCCGAGGACGGTACTGAAATCGGTGTCGAACTGCTGCAAAGCCTGCTGGGCGATACCCGTCGGCGTTTCGACAAGGGTGGCGAAGCCTTTTACGATCAGATATCTGCGCTGCACAAATCGGTGCGCGGTTCCAATCCGGACGGCGCGCTGTATTGGTTCGCACGCATGCTCGACGGTGGTTGTGATCCGCTGTATCTGGCGCGGCGTGTGGTGCGCATGGCCAGTGAAGACATCGGTAATGCCGATCCACGGGCCCTGAGCCTGTGCCTTGCGGCCTGGGATGTTCAGGAGCGTCTGGGCAGTCCCGAGGGCGAGTTGGCGGTGGCTCAGGCCATCACCTATCTGGCCTGCGCACCGAAAAGCAATGCGGTGTATATGGGCTTCAAGGCCGCCATGCGCAGTGCCGCCGAACATGGTTCCCTGGAAGTACCGCTGCATTTGCGCAATGCGCCGACCAAGCTGATGAAACAGCTGGGTTATGGCGACGAATACCGTTACGCCCACGATGAACCCGATGCTTATGCTGCCGGCGAGGACTACTTTCCGGACGATCTCGAACCACAGCACTTCTATCAGCCAGTGCCCCGTGGCCTTGAACTGAAAATCGGCGAAAAGCTCAATCACCTCGCAGAACTGGACAGGCTCAGCCCAAAACAGCGGAGAAAGCCTTGATTCCATTGATTGTCGCGGTCTCCGTGGGGGGCATCGCCGGGACGCTGTTGCGCTTTGCTGCCGGCAACTGGATCAACGCTAATTGGCCTCGGCACTTCTATACCGCGACGCTGGCCGTTAATATCGTGGGCTGCCTGTTGATCGGCTTTTTGTATGGCCTGTTCATGCTGCGTCCGGAGGTGCCGATTGAGGTGCGGGCCGGATTGATGGTGGGTTTTCTTGGCGGCCTGACGACTTTTTCATCCTTTTCACTGGATACGGTGCGTCTGCTGGAAAGCGGACAGGTACCGCTGGCCTTGGGCTATGCGGCCATCAGCGTATTCGGCGGGCTGCTCGCGACCTGGGCTGGCCTGTCCTTGACCAAACTTTGATAAACGAGAGACCGACATGCTCGATTCCAAACTGTTACGTAGCAACCTTCAGGACGTAGCGGACCGCCTGGCATCCCGTGGCTATGCCCTGGACGTTGCGCGCATCGAAGCGCTGGAAGAACAGCGCAAGACCGTCCAGACCCGCACCGAAGCGCTGCAGGCTGAACGTAACGCGCGCTCCAAATCCATCGGTCAGGCCAAGCAACGCGGCGAAGACATCGCGCCGTTGATGGCTGACGTCGAGCGCATGGCGAACGAGCTTGGTGTCGGCAAGTTCGAGCTGGACGCGATCCAGACCGAGCTGGACTCGATTGTGCTGGGTATCCCAAACCTGCCACACGAGTCGGTGCCGATTGGTGATGACGAAGACGGCAACGTCGAAGTGCGCCGCTGGGGCACGCCGACCACCTTCGACTTCGAGGTCAAGGATCACGTTGCGCTGGGCGAGAAGTTCGGCTGGCTGGATTTTGAAACCGCCGCCAAGCTGTCCGGCGCCCGTTTCGCCTTGCTGCGCGGGCCGATCGCTCGTCTGCACCGCGCCCTCGCGCAGTTCATGATCAACCTGCACACCAGCGAGCATGGCTACGAAGAGGCTTACACGCCGTATCTGGTTCAGGCGCCGGCCTTGCAGGGCACCGGTCAACTGCCGAAGTTCGAGGAAGACCTGTTTAAGATCAGTCGCGAAGGCGAAGCCGATCTGTACCTGATTCCGACCGCTGAAGTGTCGCTGACCAACATCGTTTCGGGCGAAATCATTGACCCGAAACTGCTACCGATCAAATTCGTGGCTCACACCCCGTGCTTCCGTAGCGAAGCCGGTGCGTCGGGTCGTGACACGCGAGGGATGATTCGTCAGCACCAGTTCGACAAGGTCGAAATGGTCCAGATCGTCGAGCCATCGACTTCGATGCAAGCGCTGGAAGGCCTGACCGCCAACGCCGAGAAAGTCCTGCAACTGCTGGAACTGCCGTACCGTACACTGGCGCTGTGTACCGGCGACATGGGCTTCAGCGCGGTCAAGACCTACGACCTGGAAGTGTGGATTCCGAGCCAGGACAAATACCGTGAAATTTCGTCGTGCTCCAACTGCGGCGATTTCCAGGCCCGTCGCATGCAAGCGCGTTTCCGTAACCCGGAAACCGGCAAGCCTGAGCTGGTTCACACCCTGAACGGTTCCGGTCTGGCGGTCGGTCGTACCCTGGTGGCAGTGCTGGAGAACTATCAGCAGGCCGACGGTTCGATCCGTGTACCGGCCGTGCTCAAACCGTACATGGGCGGCATTGAGGTCATCGGCTAAATGGAATTTCTGCCGCTGTTCCACAACCTGCGCGGCAGTCGTGTGTTGGTCGTCGGTGGGGGGGAGATTGCCTTGCGCAAATCCCGCCTGCTGGCCGATGCCGGTGCGCTACTGCGGGTGGTTGCACCTGAAATAGAAACCCAGCTGCGCGAACTGGTACAGAGCAGTGGCGGTGAATTGGTCTTGCGCGGTTATGCCGCGGCCGATCTCGATGGTTGCGTGCTGATTATCGCGGCCACTGACGATGAATCGCTCAACGCGCAGGTTTCCAACGATGCGCATCAGCGTTGCGTGCCGGTCAACGTGGTCGATGCTCCGGCATTGTGCAGCGTGATTTTTCCGGCGATCGTCGACCGTTCGCCACTGATTATTGCTGTCTCCAGCGGCGGCGATGCACCTGTTCTGGCAAGGTTGATTCGGGCCAGGCTGGAGACCTGGATTCCCTCGACTTATGGCCAGTTGGCCGGTTTGGCGGCGCGCTTTCGCAACCAGGTCAAAAGTCTGTTCCCTGATGTGCAGCAGCGGCGAGCATTCTGGGAAGATGTTTTCCAGGGACCGATTGCCGACCGCCAAATGGCTGGGCAGGGCGCGGAAGCCGAGCGCTTGTTGCTGGCTAAAATCAATGGCGCCGCGCCTGTCGCGCCGGGCGAGGTCTATCTGGTTGGAGCCGGGCCGGGCGATCCGGACCTGCTGACTTTCCGTGCCCTGCGGCTGATGCAGCAAGCGGACGTGGTGTTGTATGACCGTTTGGTAGCTCCGGCGATTCTTGAGCTGTGTCGTCGTGATGCCGAGCGGGTCTACGTCGGCAAGCGTCGGGCTGATCACGCGTTACCGCAGGAGCAGATCAATCAGCATCTGGTTGATCTGGCCAAGCAGGGCAAGCGGGTATTGCGCTTGAAAGGCGGCGATCCGTTTATCTTTGGTCGTGGCGGCGAAGAGATCGAAGAGCTGGCGGCCCATGGCATTCCATTTCAGGTTGTGCCAGGTATCACCGCGGCGAGTGGTTGTGCGGCGTATGCCGGGATTCCACTGACACATCGTGATTATGCGCAATCGGTGCGTTTCGTGACCGGGCATCTGAAGGATGGCACCACGGATTTGCCGTGGAGCGATTTGGTAGCTCCAGCGCAGACTCTGGTGTTCTACATGGGCTTGATTGGCTTGCCGATCATCTGTGAGCAACTGATCAAACACGGTCGTTCGGCGGATACTCCGGCAGCCTTGATCCAGCAGGGCACCACCTCGAATCAACGGGTCTTTACCGGCACGCTGGCCAATCTTCCACAGCTGGTTGCCGAGCATGAAGTGCATGCGCCGACGCTGGTGATTGTTGGGGAAGTGGTACAGCTTCGCGAGAAACTGAAGTGGTTTGAAGGGGCACAGTCGCAGGTTTGAAAAAAGCTTCGCGGGCAAGCCTCGCTCCTACGGGATTTGTGTCAGGCCACAATAATGTGATCGACACCAATCCCGTAGGAGCGAGGCTTGCCCGCGAAGAGGCCATCAATTGCACACAAATCCCTTCTCAGACCTCGGCCTTGCGCCAAATCCCTTTCCCGCTCAACCGTCCCCGATCATGACTGGCATCGAAGTCCAGCGCAGGCCCTTTCGGCACGATCCCGGTCGGATTGATGGTGCGGTGGCTCGCGAAGTAATGCCCCTTGATGTGCGTGAAGTCCACGGTCTCGGCAATCCCCGGCCACTGATACAACTCACGTAACCAGTTCGAAAGATTCGGGTAATCGGCAATTCGCCGCAGGTTGCATTTGAAGTGGCTGTAATACACTGC
The DNA here is from genome assembly GCF_059421425.1 of Pseudomonas sp. GW821-FHT02H09. NCBI lineage: Bacteria > Pseudomonadati > Pseudomonadota > Gammaproteobacteria > Pseudomonadales > Pseudomonadaceae > Pseudomonas > Pseudomonas sp. GW821-FHT02H09. The sequence continues at coordinate 241,722 of NZ_JBWKVA010000008.1, read as the reverse complement.
GTCGAAGCGAATCAGCGTGGTGAACAGTCGGATATCGGCTTCGGTCAGGTGTTCGCCGACCAGATAGCGCTTCTCGCCCAGTCTCTTTTCCAGCCAGTCGAGTTCGGTGAACAGCTCATCGAAGGCTTCTTCATACGCCGGCTGCGAGGTGGCGAAGCCAGCCCGATAAACGCCGTTGTTTACCGCCGGATAGATCCGCGCGTTCAGCTCATCAATCTCTGCCCGTAGAGGTTGCGGGTAGAAGTCCAGGTCATTTCCGGTCAAGCCATCGAATGCACTATTGAACATGCGGATGATTTCCGCTGATTCATTGCTGACGATGCGCTTGTGCTGCTTGTCCCAGAGCACAGGCACCGTGACACGGCCGGTGTAGTCGACGGCGTCTGCGGTGTAGCGTTGATGCATGTAGGACAGGTTATCGAGGCGGTCGCCGCTGGAGCCGAACGCTTTATCGAAGGTCCAGCCGTTTTCCAGCATCAACCAGCTGACGACAGAGACGTCGACGAGGCTTTCAAGGCCTTTGAGCTTGCGCAGGATCAGCGTGCGCTGGGCCCAGGGGCAAGCGAGAGACACATAGAGGTGATAGCGACCGGCCTCGGCGGGAAAACCACCTTCACCGCTAGGGCCAGGTCTGCCATCAGCGGTCAGCCAGTTACGGCGTTGCGCTTGTTCGCGCTGGAATGCGCCGTCTTTGCTGCTCTCGTACCACTGGTCACGCCAGTGCCCTTCAATAAGCAAACCCATCTCGAACTCCTCGGTCGTTAAACGTTGGAGTTGAGTCTATGCCGATGGCTTCGAACAAAAAGCGCAAAGGTTGGGCGTTAATGATCGGTTAAATCGATTTGTCCCGAGCGTCCCAGTACTGCTGAGCCAATTCGAACGCCTGCTCCCGCGGCGTGCCGAGGCCGCGCAGGGCCAGCGCCATGGTCGAGATCAGCGCCAGTTGCGGGTAGCTGTCCTGCACGTCGCCGCGCCAGAGCGCGCTCAGTTGCTCGGGGTCCAGGGTCGCGGGTTTGACATGACGCTGGGCCGACAGCGCAGGCCATTCCTCATCCCAGCTTTCGCCACCTGTGGTGCCATACAGATGGCTGATGGTGTCCGGGTTGATTTCGATCTCACCGCCATCGCCTTTGATGACGATGGTGTTGTCGCCCAGCAAGCCGCTGGCGTCGCGGTGCACGCCCTGGTAGCCGGGATGGAAAATACTTTGCAGGCCACAGCGAGCGCCCAGTGGATTGAGGATGCGTGCCAGAGAGTGGATGGGTGAGCGCAGGCCCAGGGTATTGCGCAGATCGATCATCCGTTGCAACTGGGGCGCCCAGTCACCGAGCGGGATAAACGCCAGGTTGCTTTGATCGAGCGCCGTACCGACTTGCTGCCAATTGCGGCACAGCGGGATCTGTAATTGATCGAGAAGCTGCTCGCTGTACAGGCGACCTGCGGTATGGGCGCCGCCGCCGTGCAGCAGAATACGCACACCGTTCTGAGCCAGGCATTTGGCTGCCAGCAGATACCACGGCAGATGACGTTTCTTGCCGGCATAGGTCGGCCAATCCAGATCAACCTTCAAGGCCGGCGCTGTCAATCGTTCACGAACCGCTTCGGTAAAACCGGCCAGTTCCTCAGGGCTTTCTTCCTTGTGCCGCAGCAGCATCAGGAATGCGCCCAGTTGCGTGTCCTCGACTTTCTCGTCGAGCAACATGCCCATGGCTTCGCGTGCCTCTTCGCGGGTCAGGCTGCGGGCACCGCGCTTGCCCTTGCCCAGGATTCGCACGAATGGCGCGAAAGGGTGTTCGGTCGGTGTTTCGGTCGTCAGCGGCGCAAAATCAGTCATAAGCAATTCGTCGGTTTGGGCAGGCCCGCCAGCTTGGCGGCAAGTTTGGCGGGAGTGCCTTTGAACAGTCGGTTCAGGTGCAGGCTGTTGCCCTTGTCGGGACCCAGCTTCAGCGCTGTGTATTTGATCAGCGGGCGGGTCGCCGGAGACAGCTGGAACTCCTGATAAAACCCGCGCAGTAACTCGAGGATCTCCCAGTGTTCCGGGCTCAGCTCGAGGTCTTCGGCGGCGGCCAGTGCACTTGCCACCTCTGCGGACCAATCGTTCAGGTCTACCAGGTACCCGTCTTTATCGAGGCCAATGCTATGAATACCGACAGTGAGCGACTTCATAGCCAGGTGTTGACCTTGTCATAGTGAATCGACAGCTCGACAAACCCTGGGTAATCGACGCGTTTGACCCAGCCAGGGATATCCAGCCCACGGGCCTGGATATCTTCCGACAGAACGAACAAGCGCAGCGTATCGATTCGAGCCTCCAGTGCGCTGAGCGGTACGCTATCGGGTTGCAGGGCATACACCGCGTCGCCGCAGAGCAGAATCGCGTCTTGCGCGCCGAGCAGACGCAGGCAACTGGTCAGCCGGTTATCGGTAAACGGCGAGTGGGACAACACATGCAAAGTCGACATCAGAGAGTTATAACCTGGTCGTAACGATCAATAATCGAGGAGATTTGCTCCGGGTTCAGCAATTGCACTGCGTCCATGTTCCGGCCGAGTGGCGCAAACCCACGCTCCATTACGCTGTTGGCGCAAGCAAAAACATCTTCAACACCAAACAGCGACAGCGCCTGCAGATTGGCGCTGAGGTCTTTTTGCTGAACGGCCCTGGCATCCTGGGTAGGTGCAAGCTGGAATACACCGTCATCCAGAAACAGCAGGCCAATCGGCAAATCAAAAGCGCCGCCGGCCAGCACGATGTCCAATGCTTCGCGAGCGCTGGGGCCTGACCAAGGCGCCTGCCGACTGATAATCAGCAACGATTTAGGCATTTCATGGCCCTCCGAAACAAATCAATCGGTCGGCCGATTGCACGGCGTCATGCAATTGACCCAGCCCGGACAACTCCCAAGGCGCGCTCAAATTGACGGCCGGACGCTGATAACGCAGGGCTTCTTCTTCATTCAGCACGCCGCGGCGCAAGGCGGCAGCAATACACACCACGCCGTCGAGCTGATGCTCACTGACGAACGAGCGCCATTGCAACGGCAAATCTTGCTCATCTTGCGGGGTGACGATATTGCCTGACGCGCTGTGAACACCGTCCTGATAGAAAAACAGCCGCACAATCTCATGGCCACCGGCCAGTGCCGCCTGAGCGAACAGCAGAGCGCGGCGCGAGGAGGGCGCATGGGCAGCGGAGAAAAGGGCAATGGCGAACTTCATGACGGACTCTGTCAGCAAACCTTGCGCAATGATAAAGCTTTATCGCCGGGTCGGCGAAATCCGTTTCAGCCTGCCTGGCGCGGATGTTTCCAAAGCGCGAAAGAGCGCCCGTCACGCAGGTAACCCCGACGGGCAGACCATTAACCTCTTCGACTGCAGCATCAAGCATTCCCAGGGCGATGTTCGCGGCCAGCAGTGCTGAGATTGTCAAGCGTAGCCAGGCATGACTGTCTGCCACGATCTATAGTGATACTCCCGCCACTTAATAGAAGAGAGAGTCCTATGAAACGATCCATTCTGTTTATGGTTGCCGCATTGGTCGCTACGCCGCTCTTTGCGGCGGACGATCTATGCACCATTAATCTGAAAAAAATCAGAAACGAAAAGGCGACCCCCGTGATGGGCCAACCTCAACTGGATCAAATTCGAGATGCGCGAATAGCCGCGGAAAAAGCGCAGAAAGCTGGCGACAAACAAAAGTGCATAGACCTGACCAATAGGGCTTTAAAGGACATTGAGCACGCTCAAAAAAACTAATGACACGAGAGGCTGAGCCGGTATTGCCGGCTCAGTCGTTCATTCGCTTGTGTGCAATGGTGACCTCGAAGGCATAAGTGGTAGGCTGATGGCCGCAGCTATTGGCCAAAAACACTTAAGGAAAAGAAGTATGAAGATGGATGCGTTCGCTTTTGGCGTCACCAACTGGGCTGAGATCGAAAGGACAGAGCATCCGGGAGAGACAGGGATGGCCTATTGGCGAACCCGGGTTTTCGGCGACGAGTCGAATCGGATTCGGGTGCGCATGGTGGAGTACAGCCCTGGCTACCTTGCAGACCATTGGTGTCACAAAGGGCATGTTTTGTTTTGTATGGAGGGTGAGCTGGAAACCACCCTCGAAGACGGGCGAAAGTTCGTATTGACCGCGGGAATGAGCTATCAGGTCGGCGACAACGCACAGGCGCATCAATCCTGCAGTGGCCCGGGCGCCAGATTGTTCATTGTTGATTGAGCGCAGCAAGGGTGACGCCGCATGAGGGATTTGCTCTTGCGCTCACCTCAAACTGAAGGCCTGACTGCCGAGCGATCTACTCGGCTTTAGTCCGATGGATTGCCCGGGCCTTCACCTCATCGGCGTACGCAATCAACCGCTCTTCACCCGCCTGGAACACCCGGCACATCCTCAGCACTGCCTGAGCATCGGCTTCATTTCCTGCGTCGCTCAATCGTTTGGCAATTTGCGTCAGATCAACGATTGACCATCTGAAATCAGACGCAATGCCCTGAAGATCGCGCCGTAGGTCCTGCTCGGATTCGTTGAGCCACATGATGACCTCCTGAATATCAATGCCGCGCCTGACCCCACTCCCGGTACTAAGTGAACAAAAAGGATCCTGAGCTTTTCAGTCGGGGCCTGGTCGCTGTTCACGGTGTTGCCTTTTGCTGATATCGCTTGCATAGACAGTAATCGACGGCTGCGCAGAGTGTGATTTGAGGCGACGAGCTGTAGGGGCGGACTAGTTTTCCGTGAGTTTGTGCGCGACGGGCTTCGGGGGGATGCGCGCACTGGAAGGAAGCGGGTGTTGAAGCCAGTTCAGGCGAAATTCTTCGACTTCCACCCAGCGACCGTTCTGCGGTGGCAGGCGGCATTGCTTGAAGGCCACACACACTCCTTTGTGATCGACCAAGGCAAAATTTCGATATTTATGGCGCAGGGCGAATAGAGACCGGAAAAACTGCATTGCGAACACCTCCTTGGCGATCTTCTAGTTATAGCCAACTCAAGGAAGGTAAAGCGCTTTGTTCAGTTTGAAAAGATCAATTGTGCTCGTTCGGCAGAGCGCCGGAGGAGGGCGGCGGATTTAGGAGGCAGGGGCTTCGAATTTATGGACCTGTTACTGGAGCCGGTTCAGTAGAAGCCGGTCGTCGAGTGCGTGAGGCATGAGTGCTCCTCGCCCGCCGCTCACTGGCAGTCGTGAATGTAAAAGTTGGCAGCTCTAAATCGGTTGGTGTATCGTTTCAGTTGTTCGCACAGCCGTATTTCTCTTTACCAGTCCATGGATGGCGAGGCGATACGTGCTGGGCGGACGCTACCCCCAAGGTTTGCCAATAACCATTCAGGGGCTGGCTGGTTATTACCTAACGTCTTAGTCGAAATCTTTGCAAACCCCGCTTGCCGGAGAAAACTCCCGAGTCACCTCGAAGGGCATAGAGGCTTGCCCTGTAGAAGGCCGTCCTTCGAGAGCATCCAAAGCTCCTGATCTTTTTATACCCCCACACCCATCCCCTGGATTTGGTGTTTTCAGCAGGTGTCATTTCCATTCAAGAGCCTCTGGCTGCATGTTCTACAGCGGACAATAGCAATTTGCCTCTGTTAGAAAGCGCCAAATAATAACCTTTGATATTTCATGGTTATTACAAAGCCGGCGTCTGGTCGTCAGGAGAGAAAGCATAACTACGCGACCACCATGCCCGAAGCGCTGGATCGCGCGGCGTGGGGTTGGTCGGCATTGGCGTGCAGATCCTGCTACTGGTTGCAGTGCAGGCTGCATCTAAATGGCATTCCATTGGTTATCTTGCCTGTCAAATTGCACTGACCTCCCTTGGCCCTCCTGCTGCCAGTGCTGCCTGAGGTTAAGGACGCCTGGTGGGGCCAGGTGATCGGGTGTTTTGAACCTCCTTAATGGGAGGGGATCGAACGATCATAGTGTCAGGCTTCACCTGCGAGGAGATGATCAAATGAAACGTACAGCTACTTTGATTTTGGTGATGTCAGCAGCGCTGTTGCTCGGCGGGTGCTGGCCGTACTGGCATGACCATGATGGGCACGGACGTGATCACGGGCGTTACTACGGTGGGGAGCAGAGGGGGCAAATGTATAGCCGGTGACATCGCTGTAGCAGGGCGGGAATAGATCCGCATCGGAGGGTTCGCCATGAGTACCCTGACGATCCAGGCTGTGTGAAAACGTTTTAGAGCAGGTTTGATGGTCAGAACCGGTACGAAAATCGCGTCCCTACGCAAATTTCAGGTCTGCTGACCAACCAAACACTGGCAGATTTTATGTAGCAACGCGGACTTCAACACGGTGCATGCGTTTTCACACTGCCTGGATCCAAGCGGACATCGAGATAGCAAGCCTCAAAGGGGCCGAACGCTGAGGCCGTTGGCTATTTAAGTAGCGGCTCCCTAGAACTTTTCCCTATTTATCGGTCTATGTGGATAAGCACATCAGCTCGGTAAGCGCGAACCCGCAGATTTCCCGCAGCCAGATGGCCACACGTCCAATTGTCAATCAGAGGTTGTCTTCGCTCATGAAATTCCATGACCCACGGATGGTGCTCTTTGGCCTGTTCGCATTCGCGGCAGTGGGCTCGGCATCAGCAACACAGATGAAGACCTCAACCCCTGTTTTTGCAACTGAAGCCGCAGCCGTTCAGGCTCCGGTCCAGGCTGCCGGCAACCCTTGGCCGACCTTGGCCAGTATGGCCGGCAAGCAGCCAGGGCCGTTGCTTGCCCATGACGACCGATACTGGCATGACGGCCGTTGGCACGATCGTAGAGACGATTGGCGCCGAGACGATTGGCGCCGAGACGACTGGCGTAGAGAGCAAGCCCGCCGAGAAGCCGAACGCCATCGTGATTGGGAGCGCCACCATGATTGGGCCATGCGGCACCGCTACGAGGACGATCACCGCTACTATCGTCGCTAGTGCGAAGCCACGGGATCAATCCGCCTGCAATACGGGCGCTGCTCCGCCAACCTGCGAAACCGGGACTCAAACCGGTCCGAAATAGCAGCGCTCAGGCCACTAGCTCCACCTGGTTGATCCCATGAGACTGGATCAGTGTCCGCTCACCTGGACTCGACCATAGCAACTTGGGAACCAGACCATGGTAGCCAAACATGAACGCGAGGCCGCCTCGGGCGATCCCGTTAATGCGTACCAAGGCGTTCACATTGGCGCCTTCAAAAAACGTTGTTCATGATCAGGATCAGGCAAAAGGCAGGTATCGTATTTTCCGAAAAGCCTATAGCGATTCAGCGCAATGCGATCGTATGCCCAATCCCGAAGCTTGCGTGGGAAGATGCGTAGAAGTCTCACTGGCAGCCAACTCGCGGGCAATTGCGCGATGACTTCGAAAAATGCATCCGAGCGCACCCAGTAGTGTTGGTCGCGGATCACGGCCATGGTGTCGAATTGATCCATGGGCAAACCTGCCCAAGCAAGCAGTGCCTGCCCCTCGGGCGACTGTACTGTCGCCAACCGAATGCGTCGGTGGCGGTCATGGCGGATCAAGAACCTCACCCAGCCATTGCACAGCTTACATACGCCGTCGAACAAGACCACCGTCTCGCCTTGCTTGAGCAATGGTGCGGGTGAGGGGCGAATTTGGGAGGCTGGCATAAGCGTGGATCCAATAGGGGCCTGGCTAATCCGGATCATACCCGCGCGCCAGACTTAAAGTCTGCTTTCGGCCGGTTGTAGCCGGCAGATATTCACCCAGCGAACAGCTAAGGGATTTATTAAGGGTTTTATGTCCCATTGATTCGATCCCGCAGCCGATGCTGTCCGACTGCGAAGCCGAGTCAAGGTAAGCGAACGAGACTGCTGATAACGGCGTTTATGGTAAATCCCTGGATCCATCCTGGACACGGACACGATCAAGCTCAGAACACTACTGTAAGCCAAACCTGACCTCTGGTAATCGCCAGCCTCGTTCCAAAAGCAAACATGACGACCTCAAACTTCTAGCAGCACCTCCGTCAGATCGGGGACGCGACAGACAGATCAGGAGTTGGAGTGATCGGCCGCCTTGGCTTTGCCTTGAGCTACAGCGGCTTCAGCCTTCTGTTTCTGTGCAACCTGGTAGGCTTCCATCGAGACTTTCCGGGCTTTCTCCATGCGTGCGATGGTCCGGTCACCACCGCCACCTGTGGCCATAGCCAGAGAGGAAACGGTCAGAGCGGCGACGACGAAGAGAGCTTTCATGGATTTCATTTGGGTATCCTCAAGTGAGATTGGGTTAACAGCTAACAGCGGGATTTATTGGCTAAAGCTGAACGTCCTTGTTCAACCTGGCTTCACCATCCAGCCAGGGCGGCGTTTCCTACTGTCCAGGTGCCTTGCTCCGTAGATTCTGCCGTGCTCTTGTTTTTGGCCCAGATGGTGAGCATCACCATCATCCCGAATCCACCGACGATGAGGACCGGATAGGCTGCCAGCAACTCCACCAACGAGTATTTCCAGGCCAGCGGACGACCAACACCCAGCATTGCGGCATAGAACCACGACACGCCAGAGAACGCCCCCGAGAACAGCGCCAGCATGCGCAGGCTGAAGGAGAGTTTCAGTAACGAACCGGCTTTTTTCAGAGCAGGCAATACCGCGCTATGCAACACGACGCCATTAATGGTCAGCAGTACAACTATGCCGATCTTGGCTTGCAACTTTGGATTGAGGAAATACTCCATCCCCTTGCCGGCATAATCTATCCCGACAATACCAATGCCCGTAATCCAAAGAGCTACAAGGGCAAGCACTACGGTTTTTTGAAGACTTTCCATGTGCGCGTCATCATGCTGACCTGACGCATCCCCCTTCAGGAGTTGCTTGACCATTGCAATATCGCTGGTCAAAACAAGCCCGATTGCCACACAGCAGGCAATAAGGTGGACATATACAACTCCCAAACGCAAAAATTCCACGGTCGACGAAGAAAGCATATTAAGCTCCATGGTTACCGGTTGCCTCTTTGTTCTAGTAGTGAATCAATACATGACTCTCAGTTGGACTTAACTGGAACTTACAGTTACTGACTGCAATTAAGATCCAGCAATTTCTATTAATTAGTCTTGCGGTATTACGCTGTCGAGATAAAAGTGAGCTTCGCGAATGAACTTCTAATCATTCGATTATCCCCATTTTCAGGTAATAAAAATCCCCATTCGCACTTAGTGCATATGAGGTTTAACTTCCGCTTCTGGGGCTAGGTGAGGATCAGAGCCTGTGTCACCTGCTGCGTATTCTGAACGAAAAAGTCCGAGTCCGTTCATTTTTTGATCAATTGTCCCGACAAACGGCAGTGAAATGGATAGCGGCATATTGCCAGTTTTGATGGCGCAGCCAGCACCATTACTGGGTTTGCGGCCAACCAGCGTGCCGCTGAGAACCGCTGCGCAAGGCCCAAAGTAGCCACGCTTGTCGCCTTACTCCTGAGTTATGCGACAACTCACTCGCGCCTGACGGTAAAGGCTTTGCGATGTCACGTGAGTCTGTCGCAGGAGGTAGGCGGAAGGGATTCGAAATCCCTCGGTCATCAACGCGTTTTTTTGCTTTTATACCCGTGCGTGAATGACGTGCGATACGAGGCAAAAATGGGGTAAGCCGTTCGCCATTCAATGTCAATCAGTGCCAAGCGCTTAATTAACCGACTTGTCAAAAAAAACCTACAGCCCATATTTCAGGGGGGGTAGGTTTTTTTGCGTTAATACTCCAGCGCAATTGGCGCATGGACAGGATGCGCCCGGGTCAAGCCGGAGGGTATACCGCAGACGCACAGATCTGCGTTGCCATTTGCCCAAGAGAGTTACCTCCGATGATTACTGATTTTCCACCAGCAGGTACCAGTGCCCATGTGTAGCCAATGTAACTCCCGTAACTATTTTTGCTATTAACTTCAACGCACCAAGAGTCCTTGGTCTTGTCGCGGCTCTCCCCCCCTTGCATCTGCCGTAATGAAGAATGTGTCTCTGAATTTTGCACTGTCCGGGTCTTTCATGTCGTGACTGACAAATGTGTGGGCTAACAGCATGGCGTTTTCCGGCATTGGGTAACGATAGAGAATCGTTGCGGGTGCTACATGGGTCGGCGCTGGGTGCTGTTGAGCGGTGCAGCCGGTGAGCAGTTTCAGCGTAGCAGCAGGATTTTTTGGATGGTGATCGTGGGGTGGCAGGATGCCGGAAGGCGGGAAAAGCGGGATAGTTTTGTAACGCTTCGGGGGTGGAGGGGTTTTGGCCAAACCCCAGAAACGAAAAAGCCCTGAATAATCAGGGCTTTGACGTACAAATATGGCGGAGGCGATGGGATTCGAACTCATGGACCTGTTACAGTCGACGGTTTTCAAGACCGCCATACAAACCCTCTAATTCCGTAGTTTGCGGTAGGTTTTTCGTTCCATAACTGGCAGCTTACCGCCTGTCTACAGCCCGCATTCTACAAGGGGCCCCTTCTGAGTTATGGAACGCATTTTCTGGCTATTTCGAAGGCTGCGCGATGGCCCCAACGCGACGATAAACCCGCTCGGTGATATCACCCTTTGTGTGCCCCAAGAGCAAGCTCGCTTCGCTGATATCTTTGATCTCCGATGCCGCTTTGGGCCTGATGTCTCGAAACTGAAACTCTGCAATTCGACCCGCCAAGAGCGTGTCACCATTCTCGATCGCCTTCAGCTTCGCCTTTTCCCTCGCTTCATCCCAGCGCTTACGCAGCATCGTAGGGGTCATTCTTTTTCCCCTCTTGCTCACGATGAGATAACTCGAAACGTGCTGAGCGTTTCGCGTGGCGATCTGCGCCATCAACTGGCCAAGGCTGTTCGCCAACCCGTTGGTCGTTATCTGAATCCGAAGCTTCTTGCTTGTTTTGTTTTGCTGAACCATCAGGAATCCTCCCTCGATGTCATCCTTGCGCATCACCAGTACGTCAGCTGGTCGCTGGCCGGTAAGGTAGGCCAGGTCCATGGCGTCTTTTAGTTCCTGGCCCGATTTTTGGTACACCGCATTCCACACCACGTCGTTCGCGTAGTAGTCGCGTGGGGTTTCCTTGTTCTTGCGCACGCCCTGGCACGGGTTCTCCTTGGTGGTTAGACCCCACTCCCGAGCCATATTGAAGACGTGGGACAAAGTAGCAATCTCGCGATTCGCTCGGACCTTTGCCGAGCGTGCATCTCGATACCCGGCAATCGTCGCCGGTGTAATCGAGTCGATTGGCGCGCTGTCGAACATAGGGCGGAGCTGTTTGATCTCCGCCATGTTGTCTTCCTGTGTCCGCGCGGCCTTCTTGGGGATGATGTCGCGAATGTACCGGTCGAAGATCCCTTTCATGGTTCGCAGGTCCAGGGGCTTTTCCTTGGCTTCGAGTTCAGCCCATTTGATCCTGGCTTTGTCCAGGTCCTTCCCCAGCGGTATGTCATTGCCCAGCAGGTCACGGTAGTAGTAAGCGGTCCACACCTGGCCGTTTTTGCGAGTGCGGGACCGCTGATACATCCGAGGGGGAGGTGGTGGTATTCGGTCTTGCGGGGGCGCATATAAGTTCACTCGCGAAAAGTCAGGCGTCCATGCGGGCACGGCCGGCGGCGGGTTGGGGTCAATGATGGTCGGCGAGATCATGCCCAGCTTCATGCGGGCGTACTGCCGACCCACCAGCGGGCGCTTGCCTCGGCTCTCGACATAGAGCCACTTGCGGTCATCGAGCCAGCGCCGTTGATAGGCCCTGGCCTTATAGCCGGTGATGTCGGCCAGTTCTTCGTCCGATAGGATTTCGGATTGCATGCTGTGCTCCATGCCGCGCGTGGTGGCATAAGGTGGGGTTCAGATGATTGCGGTCAGGGTCTGGCTGCCATCTGTATGAGTGGTGGTGGTGGTGTGCATGGCAGAACGGCTGGGCGGCCTGATGATGTTCAGTGCCTGGACAAACTTCTCGTCAGACACATCGTCATCACCCGGGAGGATGGTTGTGCAATACAGCTGCCGCTCGTCCTCATCTTCCAATTGCGCCGAGAGCAGCAACGCGATGTTGTGTTCCTTGCAGATGTTGATGATCTGGTGGACCAGAGGGCTGATTTGTTCGTCGTACACGTTTTCTTTGGTCATGAGTATTCCTTGCCCGCCGTTCACCGGCAGGCTGGTAGGAGGGTTATGGGAATCTGATGAAGGGTGCGAGGAAAGTTGGGCAGGTGAGCTAGTGTCTAATCGTTCGCCTCACTAACTGCAAACCAATCAGCCCCTTCCTGAAGCGGCTGGCGGGGCGAGCCGTTCTTTCTCTTCATAGTGGCCCCGTGTAGATGAGCCAGGCCATGTAGGCGAGGGCGGCGATAGGGATCATGGCGTCACCAGTTCGTCAGGAACTTCGAAGAAGTTGAGCCGCCCCTTCAGTGGCACGAACGGCAAGGGCTTCGGGTCAACCAGGAGGAATGCTTTTTCTCCCATGTACCAGGGCGAGTTGCTCGTATCGCGGCTATCGGCCAGGACGACGGAGCCGATGATGCCGCCGCGCAGCATGTCCTCACGATCCGGTAATGTCAGGCCTCTCTCAGCGCAGTACAGCAGCGCTTGGGTGAACTCGTTGCTGGTCATGCCCTTGGCCGCATGCACAAGGAATCGACCCCGGAACTTGGTGTGCCAGCTGCGGTTCTCGATGTCCTTACCGCCGTGAATGATCAGCCAAGCCCAAGGCTGGCGGATTGAAAGTGCTTTCATTGGGCAATACCTGTCCTTGCCGCTATAGCGGCTGACTTTGAAGGGGGAGGAGGCATGACGTGGGCTATCATGCTGATGCGTTAAACATGAATTTGGGGGTGGCGCTTGAAACCTGTTTTTTTAATTGCAGTACTTATCGCCTTTGCGTCTGGAGCTATCTGGGGTGGGGGAGGTATTTCTTTTAGTGATACGCTGAATTTGAAGAGTATGTTTGAGCTTGGAAGTTACATTGCGACTATCCTGGTGGCGGGTGTTGGTGTGAAAACAATGAATGCTTGGCAGGCTCAGTTCAAGCATTCTGAGAAATACAAGGCGATAAAAGAGTTTCAGTCGTCATTAGATGGAAGTGCTCTTGCTGATGCATATATAAATATTATGTTTCAGAAGTGTTATGAGTCTAATCATCATGGTAGTCCACTTAACGTTGTCGACGTCTTAGGTCTGATTCAAGAGAAGCAGAAAGCATGGTTCGGAAAGTGCTCTCAGGTTGATCGTTGCTGGGAGAGTTTGATCTTCCTTTTGAGTGATGCAGAGTTGAAGGCATTTGATAGCGCCCCTAAAGATATTGAGGTAAGGGTTCAAAAGTTGGTGCAATATATGTTTGAGGTTGTTTTTAGTGGTGGTGCGGTAAATTTTTCGGAGCTCTATCGCGTTGTTAGTGAGTGCTCAACTTGTGTGAGGAATGAAAATGCTGAGCTCTATCATGCTTCCAATGTTATTCTAAAAAAGCTTGTTGGTTAGCAACAAAAATTACTGTTAATTGTCACCAAGTCATGGGCATTCACAACTGTCATGCCGAGGCGTTCAGCGATCAGCACTTCAAGGCGGGCGCCTTTTGAATGGTTCCAGCCAGGGAGCGTGGCCACCGTGTCGCAGTCCATCAGGGCGGCGATGTCGCGGCGCATGCAGTCGTTCCAGGTACGGCCATCAGGGTTTAGCTCGGCGGGGTTGGTGACGGTATGGCCGTCGGCACGCAGGCTGGCGGTCATTGTGGCGAAGGCGGGGAAGTTGAGGCCGGGCAGGCCAGTCATAGGCCCGCTGAGGTAGATGCGCTTCATGCGGCCACCTTGTCATGCCCTGGGCAGCCACCGCCCGTAAAGTCGAAGCCATCACAAAGCTGCCCGAACGGCAACACCTCTTTGCCCTGGGCCAGACACTCGCACAGATGCTCTTGCGCCTCGTCGGCTGTGCATTTGCGGCCATCATCCCACCGGAACATGCCGGTCAGCTGGCGCTTGCTGAAGTCTCGAAGCGCGCCGCGCACGCTCAGGTGGATATGGAAGGTTCGACCATTCGGACCGAACGAATCCTTGTATTGATTTTCTGTGGGCATGGGGATACCTCGCCGGTATATTGGTTTTTCGAAGTTGGATCTCTGTGAGGGGCTAAAATGAGCATCAAGGATCGAGTTAACGACGCAGAAGCTCTTATAGCTACAGGGCGTCATATTGGAGCGTTCGCACAACTAATGATTGCGGTTGCTGCTTCCTCAAGGAAAGCTTTCCCAAAAGGAGAGACCAAATCTCTCGTAAATAAGAATGACGTTATGCGAGATCCTGAAGCTTTCACTTGGTTTCTTGGGGGGAGAATATATAAGCTGCTATTTAACTCAACGACTACAGAGGAATATGGGAGTTCTGGGCTATCAATTTTATTCGAAGGTGAGAATAGATTGATTGAACATATTATTTATGTGTATTTTCGATGTTCTTTATTGCATGAGGGGCAATTGCCCGAGAATGTTGACTTTGTCGACGCTTGTGAAAATGAGAGCGGAGCGCTGCGCGCCTCAATTGAGATTGGGGAACGTCTAATTTTGGGTGCTGGCTGGATAAATTTGATTGCTCAGGCAGTGATTTATGCACGAGTTAATGGCGAGGAGTTTGGTATAGAACATCGGTTTTTGTCTTTAAAAAACAATGGCGAAGATTCTGCTGTCGTTGAGATGTTAATAGCGAGATATGACATCACACTTGGTCGTGTAGAGATTCTGAAAGATGTAGTTTTAAAAGTCGGCGATTACGAAATTGAGCGCGCAAGCGATCAGGAGATTGTCGAATTGTTTAAGGGGCTTGTATCAGATGGATTAGTGACTCTCGGAGACCTGAGTGGCTTGATGACACGAGGCTTGGTTGACGACTTTCATGTGCTTACCTGCATTGGAGTTTCCGCAATCCGAGACGTTGCACATGAGTACAGGGTGGAAAGAACGTGATACTGGTTTTTTAGGTGGCCGCCATCAACGCTTCAATGATTCGTTACCCGGCCATTGCTTTCGCTGGCGGTGATCATGTTTTCAGTGGCCATGGCCAATCCTCATGAGGTGCTACGATCCGGCCACCTCAAAAGGATCGCCACATGACCAAGCACGATATTTATGACGAGCACGAAGGCTTTCGGCTCTGGAACTACATGGAGTGCGAAACACTGGAGAGCGGCCAGGAGGTCTGGCGGATCAACGTCGAGGTGAAGCGCGTTGACGAGGTGGTGATTCCGGTTGTAGCTGGTGACCAGACTTACCCTGATCGTGGGCTGGCTCAGGTTGCGGGCCGGGAGCTTGGGGCGAGGAAGTAGCGGAGCTACCTCGCTGAGATCGACTACATTTGAGCGATCAGCCAAAGGAGTATCGGTATGAGAACGTGCTTCTGTTTTATCTGTGGGACCAATGAAGCCCAGGAACTGGAGACCGATCACGACGGAATCGGCATTGCTTGCGCAGGGTGTAGTTCGTATGTGATCACTTGTGAAGCCATTGCGGAGATGGAAAGGCATGGATACACATTCAATGTCGATGTAGCTCGAGCATGGCTGTCGGATCGCCAGGGTTCGGGTGAGATTCCATTGATAACCTGGAAAGATGCTGCAACGCTCATCTAACCCAGCACGCTGGCGTTCAGCGCAATAGATGAGGGTGGGTCAGGCTTCGCAGATTCAGTTTGCCGTCGATTCCCAGCGTGTCCATGACGCCGAGCCCTTCCTGCTCCGCCACGATGCGAACCTTTAGCCCGCGAAACTCGCCGATCTTGTAGTCGAAGCCCTGGCAATCTTGCTCAACCATCTGCAGGTGAGCATCGGCCAGCGCTTGCGCCAAGCAGTCTTTGATCTCATCGATCTTTTTCATGGTGTATCTCCAGTCAGGCGCCGCCCTCCGTGACCGGATGCGCAGCGTGAGTTGATGTGATGGCTAATTGCAATTACGATCGCGCCTTTCTTCAAGGGAGTGACACGATGTTTCCAAGATATTTTCGTTGGATTGCAGTGCTAGGCATTGTTGCGGCAGTAGCTGTTTTCATAACCACGGGACTGCGAATCTTCACCGGACAGGTTCCAGCGACGGACCTGATCAGGCCTATCATTGCTGCTGTCGCTTTTGCATGGATCTTCACTCAGTCGACCAAGGTCTGACTTGGCACGACAACCTCGTCGCCAGGGTCACGTTTCAACTCGGCCAAACTTTCATTCCGAAACATCCGCGCCACGTTTTCGCTTATCTGCACTTTGTGGCGCGGACTTTCAATCGCTTGGTATGACAGGGTAGGTCCGAGCGCATGAGCATTCAGGATCAGGTTCTGCACCGCCTCGCTCATTTCCTCGATGTCGTTCCAGGTCATCAGTTCTTCAAGCTTCTGCCGGGTGCCGAGCCGTAACCGGTGCCGTAATTCCTTCTCGTCGAACTCGATTCGCTTCTCGGCTACCTTGGCCGATCGTTCCTGTCCACTCTTGGCCATGGCCTACCTCTTCGATTCCGCTGGCCGGCAGGTCCAGCCAGGGCTGCCGGCGTCGTTGATTTACTACTCGCTTGATCTTGCTCATGCCGCAGCGTTCACTAGGGTTACGCCGGCCATGCTGAAAAGCGAACCTTGTTGAGCAACCAGGGCGTCGAGCTCGTCCCAGTTCACAGTCAGTACGCTGAGCGGGGCGAGGTCACCGGCAACGGCGTGCACCAGCGCTTCCAGGTCCGTAACTTCCGCGCGGTAGGTCACCGGCTTTGCTGTCGTCGCGACGGGCTTTGCAATCGCTGCAACCGCTGGAGCGGATCTCACCGGGGAGGGCGTCGGTGCTGGTTGTGCGGGTGCTGGCTCGATGACCGGTTTCGCTTCATCCGCAATCCGCTGCAACTCTTCCTTACGGATCCGCTCGCGCTGTGCATCTTCTTTGTCTTTGTCGGCCTCGGCTTTCTGATGCTCCGAGATTCGCACCTTGATCAGCGCGACCAGGTCGTCATTGGCCTTGAGGACCAGCTGCTGGACGTCGTTGAACAGGAACACGTAATCGGCGGCGAGTTCGACCAGGCTGGCCAAGTTGGCGCGGATGCTGTCGCCGATTTGGCTGGCTGCAATCTTTGCTCGGGCCGGCTCCGAGTCAGCGGCATCGCGCAAGCTGCTGATGCTCTTTTTGCTTTTGATGGCGCCGGCGAAGTCCGCCGGTACCGCCGGCATACGAGCCTTTCCGCCCAGCGACACGTTGATCTGGTCGATGTGAGTTTGCAGCGCTTTGGCTGCATACATGACGATGTCTTCGCGGATGCTGACTTTGAGCGCGTTGCGCGTCACCGGCTTGATTCGCTTCTACGCGCTGACCATTGCGACGCTGAATGCCGCCGAAGCCTGTCGGTCGACGTGGCGCTCGTGCATTTGCATCAGCCGCTCCATGTTGCTGACGTCGACATTTGGATTCGCAGCGACCTGCATGATCACGGACATGATGCTGGCAGCGTCATTAGCCTGAGCTGTAACCGCAGTTGCGTTGGTGGGCGGCCGGTGCTGGTCGATGGTGGTGACCACGGTCGCCTCGATAGGCTCTATGGTCTGGTCGAGTTTGCATACTTGGGGCACGGGGATTCCTCGCCGCGCCACGCGCAGCCTTGAAATGTGTGGTTATTGGGTTGCGCGATTTGCGAAGGTGGTAAGCAGCATCGCGGCAGTGCAGAGGGCGATAGCTGTGAAGGAGCTCCGCCAGAAGAAGATCCGACGGATACGCTCGCGGATCGTCATGCAGACTCAACCAGAGATAGAAGGCGTTCGCCCAGTTTGATCTTGGCCGCGAGCCGCCGCTGGTGTTCTGTCGCCCAGACACCGGTGGCATCGGCGGGCTAACGGCGATGCAGGTGATTGGTTCCGCCGGCAATTGGACCGGCTTCTACGTCCGGGCCTATGACGACAGGACCAACCAGCCCAATGGCCGGTACTTCGCCGCCACCTTCGGCGCGCAACCGGTGGCGCGGTTCGGGCTTCGGTTATGGGATGGGTCGTCAAAGCTTTTGTTCGACTCGGGTACGCCATCTGCGCTGTTCACGCGGGCGTTTCAGAACTGGACCTATGTTCGATCTGAAACGACGGCGACCGGCAGTACCAGGAGTTTCTACATCGTGCCGTTCAACTTCCCGGAGAACGAGTACCTGCTGATCAACACCTTTGGCATGAACATGCTAACGGGGGCGCCAGCGGGACGCCTCGTGAAAACCTTGTGGGACTTTTCGACCGGCACGCTGTACGCGGTAACCGACGGATTCTCAAACCCGTATGACGGGGATACAGAAGCTGCTCGCTCTGCTGGCTTTGGCCTTGACGCTGGTGGCGTTGGCCAGCGCCGCGCTATTCGGTGCTTACAATCACGGCTTATCGGTCAAAGATACCGAATGGCAGACCCGCTGGAATGACCGCGACACCCGGGACGCAGCGGCAAAGCTGGTCAACGAAGCCGCCGAACGCGACAAAGAACAAGCACGCCAACTCTCAATCAACAAGGCAATCCAGAATGGACAACAACGTCTCTACCAAGCGACTGCTGATGCTGATGCCGCTCGCACTTCTACTGGCAGCCTGCAGCTCGCAGCCGACAACCTTGTCCGTCGCCTCGCAACCAGCGAAGCCAGCGGCCATTCCTGCACTGCCGCCGCAAGCCAAGCAGCTACCCGCGCCGCAATGGTGCTTGCCGACGTGCTCAAGTGCGCTGACCAAAGAGCGGGCGACCTGGCTGCAGCTGCTGACCAAGCCAGAGCCCGCGGAGTAACATGTGAGCAGGCATATGACGGCCTCTAATTGGTTGACATATCTGATAGACTTGCGCGAATTTTGCGCAAGGACGCCGCATGACTCCCCTCTATGTAATGCGCACGCCAGAGATTCTGGTGCTGCTCGCTTTCCTTTTTGCTTGCACCTTAGCTCCGATGTTCTTCTTGTCGCGACTGATGCCTTCGCTTGTGCCAGAAGACCATCCGAAGTCAAGGTGGATGGACGGATTGCGAGGTGTTGCCGCTGCATTGGTATCTCTAAACCATGCGCCGCTTGTTCTGATTAATCTGGCAATTGTGCCGCAGGTTTTTTATCTGGATATTCCTGATAGCGAGATATTAAAGCTATTCGGCGCCATTGGTGTGCAGATATTCTTTTGCATTACCGGGCTGCTATTCGCCGGTAAAATACTTTCAGGAAAGCCAGTTGACTGGGCGGACTTCTACGCGAAGCGTGTGCGCCGAATTGTGCCTGTATTTTTCGTGGCCGGCACACTGGCTGTCATTATCGCCGCGTGGTTTTCTTGGCCAATCACTCAAGAGTCTGGCGAGATCATTGCCGCTCTACCAGCTGTATTCAGTTTTGGCCTACTGCATTTGCCGACCATCGACGAGTTTAATTTCGGTCGATTGCTGGGCGTAGTCTGGACGCTCGCCATCGAATGGCGCTTCTACTTCGTGCTGCCTATCATTTTCATAGCTGTGACGAAAAGCAGGTCCGTGACCTTCACGGCCATCATTTTGTTTGCATTCATCGATCTGGCGCTTAACGGCCTCAGTGCCTGGGTTTACTTTATGCCGGGCGCGCTGTGCTCGCTGATCGCCTCAAAGCCTTTCAGTCGGCTGGTTCGATCGGCCGCCGCGCTTGTGGCTGTAGCTGCAACTGTTTTTATGTTCTATCGCCTAGGTTTGAAGCCGAATTACGGACTTGAGCAATGGCTCACCGTATCCGTTCTGTTCATCGCGCTCACGATTTCTCGTCCTGGCGTTCTCTCGGCCAAGATGTTCGTAGCCATGGGCACCGTCAGTTACAGTTTTTACTTGCTGCATGCCATGCTGCTATTTTTGGTATTCGGATCCGTCCACTTTTATTGGACAGACGTCAGTTTGCTATCAGTCAACCAATTCGCAGTGCTCGCTGGCGGAACGCTGGGCCTGATCTCTATCGTCTCAACGGTTTCTTATGTGATGGTCGAAAGGCGCTTCATGCACAAGGCTGGCGGAATAAAAGCGAAATCCTTTCAGGATGGCCGTCAGCCGGCTTAGGCCTGATCGGTAATTCAACACTGAGCCCGCCATGTGCGGGCCTTGTTGTATATGGGATTGTGTTCGGTCGGCAGGACGCCGAGTGAGGGGGGCTGCGACTGATACCAATTCTGATACTAGCCGATGCGTTTTGGTGCGTGCTTTGTATGTCTAAGTGATTGATTTTGCTAGGCATAACGACGCATGAAACCGCGTTTCATACAGCAGCAGGCTCTGCAAGCACTGCGTCGGTACAACGAAGCGAAAGGTGTTATGCCAAGCGAGGAAGTTGGACTGCTGCGCATTGAGGCTGAATCGCTCATGGTTGCGGTGCAGGAGTATCAGCTTCGGGTGTTGGGTGGAGCGGTGCAGACGCTTCATTGAGTTTGCCGGTACACCACCAGCGCCAGCGATGGGCATTGGAACCACGCGCGCCCGACTTGACTCGGTGCATGCTCAACGAATTATCGGAATGACCGACGCCGGCGACCAAGGATTGATTGCTCTGGCTGCATGTCAGGCTTACGTTCGTGCTTTTCAAAATGGTATTGAATAGTTCGTTGTGGCTTAATGCTGACTTGCCGTTCTGTCTGAATTTTCCAGGGGGATGTAGTGCTCTACGAAAAGAAAAATACAAAAAATAAGAGCGAGCGGCTTAAAGTTATAAGTGCTGGGTTGTTGTTGCTGATCTTGTTTTTTGAATTGATATACGTTTATATTGGATATCCTGACGGCTTTTGGGCTATGAAGTTTGTTGATGTTGCAAACGTAATTGCTCAGTTTGCAACGGCTGGCGCGTTCTATCTTGGCTTTCATCAGTATCACCGGAATAAAAATCAAGAGCGACAAAATGTACTGGTGTCTGAGTGTAAGGCGATCGTAAGTAAAATGGTCGCTGTCGTAGCGGAATTTCAAGTTGGCGATGATACAAACCTTAAAAACATGCAATATTGCTTTGTTAAGCTTGGGAATTTGGGGTCGGATTTTGATGAGATTTTTAAAGCTTTAGATGAAACTATACAGAAAGGCATCGTAAGGATGCATTGGCAGGATATGTACTTCAATCACTTCGTGCACGTAATGCAGGGTTTGGAGTTAGAGCCGATAATACAAGGGAGTTCAGTTTCGGCAATTGAGTATTTGGTTGCACTGAATGATGCGAAAAAGGAAGCCGAAGAACAGCAGGTTATGGAAGGGTTTAATAAGTATTTTGTATTTAAAGAGATTCTCTCTAATAATAATATTAAAAAGGTGCTGATATCTATAGATAAGATTTCAATGGGCTTCTGTAAAGTATACTTTTTTGATGATAAATTCCTGAATGACTATATGTATGGAAGTCTGTCTAGACTTGACGTAAGGGCCAGAGCACCATTGTTTGCGGCTATTCAAGACTCTCTCTAACGAGCGTAGAGGCAGCCCTCGATGCTTTACTTGATTCCTTTCACTGTCATAGCCGTCAGCTGATTGGCGTTATCAGTTCCGGCCCTTGGTTCCGCACATTGCCCACACCAGGGCTGACCCTGAACCACTCGAAGGCCTCGATCGGTTCACCCTGGTGCAGCACCATCTGCTCGGCACGCTCCTTGGGCGTGGCTGGGTCCAGCCATTCCCTGGCCAACTCTGGTTCCAGAACCACCGGCCGCCGGTCGTGAATGTCGATCATGCCACCGACGCTGTCGGCGGTGATGATCACGAAGCCGTCATGCTCGCTCGGGCCTTCATCTGTATCAGGGAACTGGCCGATGGCCGCACACAGGATGGGTGATCTGTCCCGGTGCCGGATGAGATAGGGCTGTTTCTTTATTCCGTCCTCCACAATCCACTCAAACCAGTTGTCGATGGGTGTTATGGCACGGTGTGGCCAGATCGCCCGAAAGAATGGACCGTGCGCGACCTTCTCGACCCTGGCATTGATCGGCGCCGCGCGATCTTTCGCCCAATGCGGTCGCCATCCCCAGCGCACCCGGTCAGCGTGCAGGGTGTCGCCTTCGAGGTGGAGCAGGGCGACCTGCGTGGACGGCGCGACGTTGTAGCGTTCGAGAGGTTGATCGCCTATGGAGTTGGCCAGAGCGTTGGGCATGCTCAGCGCCGCCACGAAGTCGTGGATACCCCTGTACTGCGAAAGTCGTCCGCACATGGCTGAACCCTCAAGCTGAATCCTGAGCTTAGACGATCGTTTTTGGGCGATCTATGAGGCCGTCCAGCATGCCGCGAAGCTGGTCAGCTTCGCACTTGTTGGCTCTCGCTGAGATGTCGAGGTCGTACAGTTGCTTTCGAACCGTAGCCAACTGTCCGGACCTTTCCCGGAGATTTTTCATCGCGTCGTCACGCTGCTCTGAGGCTTCTGCGTGCATCTGTACCAGGCCGAAGATGTCCTCTCTTGCTTTACGCAGTTGCAGAGTCAGTTCCTGGATTTCGTTTTCCAGCATGTGCGTGTAGTGGGTACAGGTTTCCAGTTCGGTGGGCGAACCGAGCCAGTCGGAGGTGTCTTCGATGTCGAGGGGATCCACGGTAGGCGCCTTACTGTGTACTGTTTGGATGTACAGTAATCGAGGCGTGATGGTCGGGCGAGGGTGGGGCGACGAGCTGTAGGGATTTGGGTGATGTACGATCGGCAGGACGCCGGAGGTGGGGTAAAAACAGCGTTAGTTCTGGAACACTTCCAGAATAGTTATGGAACACATCGCCAGAAGGGCTTTCGAGCCCAAACCCCAGAAACGAAAAAGCCCTGAATAATCAGGGCTTTTTCGTATAAAGATGGCGGAGGCGATGGGATTCGAACTCATGGATCTGTTACAGTCGACGGTTTTCAAGTCCGAAGATTAATCCTTATATTTCAATATTTTAGGTTGTATTCGTTTCCGCTAAGCAGTATTCATTTATGCTCTGGAGGCCTCTGAAATCAAGGGGTGGAAGTTTATTTGCGGAAACGAATTTGGCCGGTATTTTGGCTTTCTGGGGGGCTCATGATCGCCCTAAATTTCATAGCTGCAACCGAGAGACTGCGCTCGGTGGAAAGCGGCCTTCATCTGAAGTGGGGATTTGGAGTCAGCCCTGGTCAGTCGTGACGGGCAGAAAACGGCCAAAAGCGGACATGGAGCGCCAACGAAAGCTCAGTATCGCTATCCGTTGTATAGGCACTTTCCTGAAGAATAGGAAAGCGGGCCTCCTGCAAATTCGCAAAGGAGACCCAGCTCCACGGTCGCACCAGGCTAAGTCCCGCCATACGAGACACTGGACTGATATTTATGACTCATCTGACTAAAATGGCCTTCACCTCCAGCAGATGTTTGCGTAACCGGTCTGCATAATCCTCGGCGACAGCAGCCTGAACGCTAGCGCGATTGGCCAGTGCATGACGCCACTCGGCAATGCGACCAAGTCCATCAAACAATGAATGACTTGGTTCGAATCCCAGTATGTCGAAGTAGCGAAAAACTGGGGCTACAGCAATATCCACCATACTGAACGTCTCGCCAGCGAAGTACGGCCCCTCCATCTTTTCACCGCCAAGTCTCTCCAGCTTTCCCCTCAGCGCTGAAGACTTACCAAGCGCTGTCTGCTGATCCGTTGCGTTCAAATATCCCCATGCATCAGTAAGCATACCAGTGGCGAATTCGATCCAAGCACGGTGTTGAGCACGGGAAATTGCATCTTTCGGGTGCAAAGCGGGCTCCGGATACACCTGTTCGATGTATTCACAGATAGCCACGCTCTCGAAAAGTACGGTCGCTTCCTCATCGCCTTTTTGCACCATTAGAAGCGGGACTTTGCCCGTTGGCGACATGACCAGAAACCAGTTGGGCCTGTCCTTCAAATCCACATCAACCCGTTGAAATGGAGCCTCTTTTTCGAGGAGTAAAATTGCTACTCGCTGAACAAACGGACAAAGCCCGTGGCTAACAAGCGTGAGCCGTGATTGCGACATTTGAATACCCACTGTTATTTCGACAACACCCGCTTCCGAGCAGGAAGCGGGCTGTATAGAAGCGAAGTTGTGACTAGCCCATTAAAGCGAGCGCCCACCATCAACAATAATTTCCGTTCCGACCGTCCAACGAGACTCGTCCGACGCCAGATACAGAACCGCCTTAGCTACTTCTTCAGGCGTACCGAAACGGCCAAAGGGTATAGTCGCGGCGATATCTTTGTTGACCTGCTCGCGATAGGCATCGGGGATACCCAGCTTGTCGTACAGCGGAGTATCGATCGGGCCAGGGCTGATCGCGTTTACACGAACACCACGCGGGAGAAGCTCGCTAGAGAGCGTTTTCGACATGTTCAGAAACGCCGCCTTCGTTGCCGCATAAACGGATGAACGCGCGTCGCCCAGGTGCGCACTTACCGAGGTGTTAAGAACCACCGATGCAGGATTAGAGAAGGCCGGCAGCAGTGCTTGCAGGAGGAAGTAAGGGCCTTTGACATTGATGTCGAAGGAGCGATCAAACATCTCCTCGTTCCAGTCTTCGATTGGCATCCAGACGGATACGCCAGCATTGAGGAAGGCAACGTCGAGCTGCCCGTAATGAGACTGAACAGCCTGCGCCAGCTCCTTCTGGGCTGCGACACTAGCTGAGTCGGCTCGCAGCACCAGGACTTCGCTACCTAAAATAGCTTGAGCATTTGCCATGGACTCAGGATTAACACCTGTGACGATCACGCGTGCGCCTTCGGCGAGAAATTGCTTGGCGGTCTCCAGACCGATGCCGCTTGTACCGCCAGTGATGAGGGTACGCTTGCCTTGTAAACGGGACATGTAAATTTCCTCTCTTTTGGGGCGGCCAGCCGGACGACTGACCTTCTGAGAGCAACTATGTATTCATGCCAGCGCGCTGATAAGATGGGCAAATAGAATAGATCTCATGCAAAATCTGCATGAAAAGGGGCGTGATGGACCGGTTGTTACTGATGAGCTGTTTTGTACGCGCTGTCGAGACAGGTAGTTTTTCTGCTGCGGGACGTGATCTAGGACTAGGGCAACCGAACGTCAGTCGTTACGTCGCTGCTCTTGAAGACCATTTGCAAACCAGGCTGCTTCACCGATCCACACGAAAGCTGATGCTCACGCCCGAGGGTGAACGGTACTACGCAGATGCGCGGCGTATTCTGGACTCAGTGGAACAGTCAGAGTCCTCACTGAGAGGGAACGTAGCGCCGTCTGGGTTACTGCGCGTCGCTTGCCCGACCGCATTGGCTCACACCTTCATCGTACCGCACGTCGCGAGCTTTCTAGGGCGCTATCCCGAACTGTCGCTCGATCTTCAAATCAATGATCGCTACGTCAATTTAGTCGACGAGGGGGCAGAACTCGCGATTCGTATTGGGCACCTGGAGGACAGTGCAATGCGAGCCCGGCCACTAGCGTGGTTCGAGCGTGTGTGCGTTGCCAGCCGTGCGTACCTAGAGAAACGTGGCTCTCCCTCTTCGCCTGATGACCTGAAGGAACACGACTGCCTCATTTATACCCTCCTATCCACTGGAACCAACTGGCGGTTTAAGGATACTGATGTCCCGATCTCCGGACGACTGCGTGTCAACTCGCCTGAGGCGATACGTGAGTACGTCAATGCAGGATTGGGAATCGCGCAGGGGCCTCAATGGCTTTATGAGGAAGGGCTGAGAAGTGGCAATCTTCAATTGCTGCTTAACGAATACGTGGCGCCACCCGTCCCGATCCAAGTCGTATACTTAGCGAATCGGCTGCTGCCCCAGCGAGCCATCGTTTTCATGGATTTTATGGCGGATGTTTTTGCTGCATTCCATGAGCGCCCTAAATAGCCTCCTAGCCCACGGCCAGGGTGCGAACGGAGAACCATCAGCATGGCGCCCCTTGGGCGAAAATCGCTGCACACTCACCATTCTTGCTCGTCAACGGGGCTTTAAGTAGTCACACCGGACTGCAGGGCTTGCCTCTCAAAAGTGTCCTGATTTATTGCCAACGCCGATTCGATACATCTCTAAATCAAAGGTGCAACGCTCATCTCATGCGGTTAAGAAAACGGGGGCAGATTTATTTATTTGGATCACCGACCGCTTCTGGCCGAAAGCAGCAGTTTCCGACTTTCCCCTTCCGGCTAGAATCATTCACTCCACTCCTTCCCATCACAAACAACTAAGTGGCGTTAGCGATATTCGAAGCTATCCACGCTTGGGCTACTTTTATGCAACCAGTCTCTACTGCTCAAGCATCAAACGACGCCAGAGGATCACTGGTGGCGTAACAGGCAGCGCGTCTGTTTGCTGCGCTTCCTGTTTCTGAAACGCTGATGCATTCACTTCGGGCAGCGCGGATGAAGAATGCGTGTTCGCTGAACGTTGCTCAGGCTCGTCAATCGACTCATCGAAAGGCAGCGTAGTAGTCATTTGATCGAAATAACGACTTTGCCCTTGGCGCGTCCCTGTTCGACGTATTTCAGTGCCTCTGCCGTTGAATCAAAGGTGAAGACACGGTCAAGCACCGGTTTGATAATGCCGGCCTCGACCAGCGCGGTGATGTGCTGCAACTGCGCGCCGTTGGCACGCATGAACACAAACGTGTAGCTGACGTCCTGCTTGCGTGCCTTGTGCCGAATACCCAGGCTCAAAAGGCACATGACCTGCTGCAACGGCCAGGACAAACCTTGCTCCTTTGCGAATTGTGCGGTGGGTGGCCCAGAGATGGAAATCAGTTGGCCGCCGGGCTTGAGCACTTTGAGTGATTTCTTCAGAACATCGGCGCCGAGGCTATTCAACACCACGTCGTAGCTGTGCAGGACACTCTCGAAGTGCTGCTTTTTGTAGTCGATGACCACGTCAGCCCCCAGCGCCTTGACCCATTCGACATTTGCGGTGCTGGTGGTGGTCGCGACAAAGGCACCGAGGTGTTTGGCGAGCTGGATGGCCACCGTGCCGACGCCACCGGAGCCGGCGTGAATCAGCACCTTCTGGCCCTTTTGCAGGCGAGCGGTTTTCACCAGAACCTGCCAGGCGGTGAGTGCTACCAAGGGCAGGGACGCGGCTTGCGCCATGCTGGTAGTGGCCGGTTTCAGGGCGATCGCGTTTTCGTTCACCGCGATCAACTCAGCGAAGGTGCCGATCCGCGTTTCCGGCGGGCGGGCGTACACCTCGTCACCCGGTTGGAAGCGTGTCACCTTCGAACCGACTTCTCTCACCACGCCCGCCAGGTCATTGCCCAATACCAGCGGAAACGCGTAGGGCAGGATCAGCTTGAATTCGCCGCTGCTGATCTTCGAGTCCAGCACGTTGACGCTGCTGGCATGGACCTCGATCAACACATCGTGAGCACCCACTGCGGGCGCGGGCACTTCGCCGAGGCGTCCGGGTTGCTTGCCATAGCGGTCAATCAGAAAGGCTTTCATCGGGGTGCGGCTCTTGTCGGTTATCAGGAGGGTAGTCGGCGCGTGGTCAGGCATCGAGGAACGCCTGAGCTTTGGCCACAAAATCAGCGTGGTGCTGGAAAATGCCGCCGTGACCGGCATCCTCATACATCACCAGTTCTGCGCTGGGGATTCGCTTGGCCAGCTCAAGCGAGTTGACGCTGGGCACCATGATGTCGGTGTCGCCGTTGACGATCAGCGTCGGCATGCGCAATCGTTCGAGGTCTTGCAGCGCCTGTTGGCCCCACGCGGTGATGGCTTTCAACTGCCGCAGGAAAGCGCGGGGCGTCGGGCCCTTATCGCGATTGTGTTTGCGTGCTCGCAGGCGCTGCAAATACTGCGAGGCGGATCGACGGCCATTGGCTGTCGAGGTGAAGAACAGGTAGAACTTGGGATCGCGCAGGGTCAGCAAACCTTTGAGGATCAATGGCCACGACACTGCGCCGACCTTGTCGATACCCTCGCCACCGGCCGGTCCGGTGCCGGTCAGAATCAGCCGCCGCACCCGATCAGGCGCCTTCAGGGCGAGGTCCTGAGCGACGAAGCCGCCGAGGGAGAAACCCAGCACATCAACGGTTTCCAGCCCCAGCGCCTGGATCAGCTGGATGGCGTCGTCAGCCATCTCGCCGACGGTCAGTGGCGCGGTTCCACCCGAGCCGCCGATGCCGCGATAGTCGGTGGTAATGACGCGACGGGTTTGCGCCAGACCATCGATGATCGCTGGGTCAAAGTTGTCCAACACCGCGCCCCAGTGGTTGAACAGTACGAGGGGCACGCCGACGCGCGGGCCGATGTCGCGATAGGCGAAGGGAGTGCCGTTGACCGTGATCGACTGGTTCGCCGCATTGATGAACAAAGTTGGCGAAGCGGAAAGGGGATTTGTCTGAATTGAATTCATTGCTGCTCCGGACAGCGGGTCGGATTCGATGCAGTGACTTGGGCCTGCATCGAATCTGCCGCGAGTGCTCGCTACCTAAAGATCACTGTGGGGTCTGGTAGCGCTGGGCAACCGCAGACTGACGGATTTGCCCCAGCAGGCCCTGACGTGCGCCCTGCAGGTCATGCCAGCGCTGCGCCTCGTGCAACGGCGGGATGGTCACCGGTTCACGACGATCGAAACCGACGAGGGCGGCATCCACCAGATCGCCTACCTCCATGATTTCGCTCAAGGTGTTGATGTCGACGCCGGAGCGATCCCAGATTTCCGTGCGGGTGGCGGCGGGCAGCACCGCTTGCACGTAGACGCCCTGAGGCGACAGTTCCAGGCTCAGGCCCTGGGACAGGAACAGGACAAAGGCCTTGGTCGCACCGTAGACCGTCATGCCGAACTCCGGCGCCAGGCCCACCACCGAACCGATGTTGATAATCGCACCGTTGCCGGCCTTGGCCAGGCGTGGAGCGATGGCGCTGGCGAGGCGCACCAGCGCGGTGGTGTTGAGGGCGACCAGTTGCGCCACATTGTCGGTACTTTGATCGACGAAGTTGCCGGACAACGCGGCGCCGGCGTTATTGACGAGGATGCCGATGCGGGCGTCGTCGCGCAGGCGGTTTTCAACGGTGGTTAAATCGCCGGGTTGGGTCAGGTCCGCCGGGATCACATCGACGGCGACGTCGTGTTCGTTGCGCAAGCGCACAGCCAGTGCGTCGAGGCGCGCCTGATCGCGGGCGACCAGGACCAGATCGTGACCGCGTTGCGCGAAGCGCTCGGCGTAGACCGCGCCAATGCCGGTGGAGGCGCCAGTGATCAGAACAGTAGGGCGAGTGCTCATGGGTTATCTCTCTTTCAGAATGTGAGAAACAGAACGCGCTCAGCTTGCGCTGACGCTCGATTCAGCCAGTGTCGGGTAGTCGATGTAGCCTGCCGCACCGCCGCCATAGAGGGTGGCGGGATTGAACGCGGACAACGGCGCGCCACGTTTCAGGCGTTCCACCAGATCCGGGTTGCCAATGAACGGGCGACCGAAGGCGATCAAGTCGGCCTGGTCTTCAGCGAGCTTCGAAGTCGCCAGGTCCAGGTCATAGCCGTTATTGGCGATGTAGGTGTTTTTGAAGCGCTGGCGCAGGGCAGCGAAATCGAAGGGCGCCACGTCACGCGGGCCACCGGTCGCGCCTTCGACGACATGCAGATAAACCACGCCGAGGGCGTCGAGTTGCTCGGCGACGTAGTCGAATTGCGCCTGCGGATCGCTGCTGGATACGCCATTGGCTGGTGACACCGGCGACAGACGCACGCCGGTGCGGTCCGCACCGATTTCATCTATCACCGCCGCCGTCACTTCGAGCAACAGACGTGCACGATTTTCAATCGATCCGCCGTAAACATCGGTGCGCAGATTGGCGTTGTCCTTGAGGAATTGATCGAGCAAATAGCCGTTGGCACCGTGAATTTCGACGCCATCGAACCCGGCGGCGATAGCGTTAGCCGCCGCCTGGCGGAAGTCGGCAACGATCCCCGGCAGTTCGCTGATGTCCAGTGCCCGCGGCTCGGAGACGTCTTCAAAGCGGTTGTTGACGAACACTTTGGTGGCGGCGCGCAGTGCGGAAGGTGCCACCGGTGCTGCGCCGTTTTCTTGCAGATCAACGTGGGAGACGCGGCCGACATGCCACAGTTGCAGGAAGATTTTTCCGCCCTTGGCATGCACAGCATCGGTGACTGCACGCCAGCCGTCGATCTGCGCCTGGGTATAGATCCCGGGAGTGTTCTGATAACCCTGGCCCTGTCGGGAAATCTGCGTGGCTTCGCTGATCAGCAGACCGGCGCTGGCGCGTTGGCTGTAGTAGGTCGCCGCCAATTCGCTGGGGACGAAACCTTGGCCGGCGCGGTTGCGTGTCAGCGGCGCGAGAACGACGCGGTTCGACAGCGTGAGGCTGCCTAGCATGTAAGGGGTGAACAGAGTCTGCTTGGTCATCTGATGAATCTTCCGTGCCCGTTGATGGTGATCGGTGGTGCCTGCAATTAGGATGATGATCGAAATCTAAACTGTCAACGGTTTTGATTATGGGTAACATCTATGTATCATTGGACGCAGGATTTCCCGCTGAACACGAGGTATTGCACGTGAGAGTGACCAAGGCCCAGGCGCAGGCCAATCGAGAGCACATTGTTGAAACAGCCTCAGAGCTGTTCCGTGAGCGCGGTTTTGACGGCGTCGGTGTGGCGGACCTCATGGCGGCTGCCGGTTTCACCCATGGCGGCTTCTACAAGCACTTCGGGTCTAAGGCCGATCTGATGGCCGAAGCTTCGGCGTGCAGTCTGGCCAAATCGCTGACAGGCGCCCAAGCGCTGGATGTTGCGGGCTTCATCAACGTCTATGTGAACAGAGAGCATCGCGACGGGCGTGGCGACGGTTGCACCATGGCCGCGTTGGGCGGCGACGCGGCGCGCCAGTCGGATGAGGTGAAAGCAACGTTTGCCGAGGGCATTGAACACACCCTGCAAACTCTGGGCGAGAAATACCCTACAGGGCCTGATGCCGAGGCGGGTGAGGGGCGAAAGAAGATGATCGACCTGCTGTCGCGGGCCGTCGGCGCGATTATCCTGTCGCGTGCCTGCCCGGATGATTCCGCCCTGGCGGACGAAATTCTTGAGGTGTGCCGCGCGGAAATGTTGGCTTCGTTGCCGGTCGATTAAGTTGAACCTATGTTGAGCGGAGATTAATGCAAAGCGCGAGCTGGCTATCTGTGCAATAAAAACACGCTACAAACTTTTTGACTCGTTTGTTTCGAGCGGGATGGGTTGTGTTGCGAAATGAGAGGGTTGCGGAAATGACCAAAAAGATGCGGAAACGATCCGGAAAGGTCGACGCAGAAATCTCAAACCCCAGAAACGAAAAAGCCCTGAATAATCAGGGCTTTGACGTACAAATATGGCGGAGGCGATGGGATTCGAACTCATGGACCTGTTACAGTCGACGGTTTTCAAGACCGTTGCCTTAAACCACTCGGCCACACCTCCGTATTGCGTTGCGGGCGCCATAATACCTGAATGAAACACACTGTCAAACTCTCTGCGTAGCTTGTTACAGAGCGTCTGTTATGATCTTTGCGACTGAACGTTTCAAACCTACAGGAGTGTCGCCATGCGCGAACAGGAATACGCAGTTAATAACAGCGTGCAGGCTGAGCAGCTAGAGGTTAGCCGCGTCCTGCGCAACACTTACGGCTTACTCGCACTCACCCTCGCGTTTAGCGGCGTGATGGCGTTCGTGGCGCAGCAGATGCGCGTCGGCTACCCGAACGTCTTTGTCGTGCTGATCGGCTTCTACGGCCTTTTCTTTCTCACCAACAAACTCCGTGACTCGGCCTGGGGACTGGTTTCGGCTTTCGCCCTGACCGGTTTCATGGGTTTCCTGCTGGGCCCGATCCTCAATCGCTACCTGGGCATGCAAGGCGGCGCTGAAGTGGTCAGCTCGGCCTTTGCGATGACGGCATTGGTGTTTGGTGGTCTCTCCGCCTACGTACTGATCACCCGCAAGGACATGAGCTTTCTCGGCGGCTTCATCACTGCCGGTTTCTTTGTCCTGCTGGGTGCGACGCTGGCGGGTATGTTCTTCAAGATCAGCGGTCTGCAACTGGCGATCAGCGCGGGCTTCGTGTTGTTCTCCTCGGTCTGCATCCTGTTCCAGACCAGCGCCATCATCCATGGCGGCGAGCGTAACTACATCATGGCGACGATCAGCCTGTATGTATCGATCTACAACCTGTTCATCAGCTTGTTGCAGCTGTTCGGCATCATGAGCCGCGATGATTGATCGCAAGCCTTGAGCAAAAAGCCCGCTTCGGCGGGCTTTTTGTTGGGTGCGGATAGGGTTGACCCTATTTGGAAATGACAATGCTGCCGTCGGCCTGCTGACGGTAGATGGTGTAAGGCAACAGCAAGGTATCGAGCGCTCCGGATATGACCAGGTCGATCAGCACAATGGGCGTGGCGTTATCGTATTGCTGTTCATCGATTCCCTCACCCAGCGGCGCATGCAGTGAGCAGAAATCATAGGTGACTCCGCTGTAGATTCGCGGGATCGCGCCGCAGTAACTCTTCTGCTGCTTGAGATTCTGCGCAGCCACCTCATCAGGGCGCACAACCGTGTTGATGGTGCCGCACCCGGCGAGCATTAGCGCCGCCAATAACACTGCCTGAGTTTTCATGCCGCCAATCCTTCGCCGGAAAAATGAGCAATCTACGTTGTTCGGAGCAAAACCGCACTCAGGCCATCGGTGGCAAGCGGCGCTTGACCGGAGTTTTCTTGACGATCGCGGTGTTGGTTTCGGCGTGGGTGTTGAGCCGGTCGAGCAGGGTGTCCAGTTGCTCCATCGAGCGCACATGCAGACGAGCGATGAAGCAGTCATCGCCAGTGACCTTGTCGCACTCGGTGAATTCGGGGATGGCCAGGATCTGCCGTTCGACTTCCTGCAGCTGGCCCGGAAGCGGGCGGATGCGGACGATGGCCTGGAGCTGGTAGCCGAAACATTTCGGGTCTATTTCGACTGTGTAGCCCTTGAGTACGCCGCGCTCTTCGAGACGCCGCAGCCGTTCGGCGACGCTCGGTGACGACAGGCCGCTGATTTGCGCCAATGCTTTAAGTGAACGTCGCGAGTCAGCCATCAGCGCGGCGATCAACACCTGGTCAATGTCATCAGTCATACAAACCTCGTTAGGCAAAGGGTTCAATCTGCCTTGATAAGAAAGGTAGAAATGGATTTTAGCCTGCTATTGGCTCTGGAGCTGCCTCACTGTGGATTGTCATAATTCAGGCTCTTACCGAGGAGGCTGATGATGGACAAGTCGATACGTCGTGGGTCGTTTGAAATGACCGCTGCCATGCTGATTTCGGGAACCATTGGATGGTTCGTGCTGGTTTCCGGGCAGCCGGTGCTGGATGTGGTGTTCTGGCGCTGTGTGTTTGGCGCTGCGACCTTGCTGGTGATCTGCGCGGTGCTGGGCTTTCTGCGTCCTGGTATTTTGACTCGCACCACATTCATCCTGGCGGTGCTCAGCGGTGTGGCGATTGTCGGTAACTGGGTGCTGTTGTTTGCCTCTTATTCCCGGGCATCGATTGCCATCGGTACCGCGGTCTACAACGTTCAACCCTTTATGTTGGTGGGGCTGGCGGCGTTGTTTCTCGGAGAAAAGATCACCGCACAGAAATTGTTCTGGCTTGGTGTGTCGTTTCTCGGGATGTTGGCGATCGTCAGCGCTCATGGTGAGCAGGGCTCAGCAGGTGGCGACTACCTGCTCGGAATCGGACTGGCACTGGGCGCCGCGCTGCTCTATGCCTTCGCTGCACTGATTATCAAGCGTCTGACCGGTACTCCACCGCATTTGATCGCCCTGATTCAGGTCTGCACCGGTGTTCTGTTGTTGGCGCCGTGGGCGAATATCGCCGCGTTGCCGCAGGAGTCTGGCGCCTGGGCCAGTCTGCTGACATTGGGTGTGGTGCACACCGGCGTGATGTATGTATTGCTGTACGGCGCGATTCAAAAGCTGCCGACAGCATTGACCGGTGCGCTGTCGTTTATCTACCCGATTGCGGCGATTTTCGTCGATTGGTTCGCCTTCGGTCATCGCCTTGAGCTGATGCAATGGCTGGGCGTGATCGCGATTCTGCTCGCTGCGGCAGGCATGCAGCAGGGCTGGAGCCTTGGCTTTCGGCGGGCGGCGGTGCAGTGACTGGTTTTCAGATTTTCCAATGCACGGCGGTCTTCGCCAGGCGTTGACGCATATTGTCGAGATTGGCGGCCAATTGCCGGGTCAATAGGCGATAGCCGTCCAGCGCAGTGTAGACCGGAACGCTGAATGTGGAGTTGTCCGGCGAACCGGCAACAGAACGGTCTAGCCGTTGCGAGGCACCGGACTTGAGGGCGCGGGCCATGCCGATCAATTGCACGCGGATCTGTCGGTGCTCGGTTTTCAGGGCTGATTGCATCAAGGCCATGGCCTGTTCGTCGCTGGGGTCCGGTCGTGTGTTGGCGAGGATTTCGAGGGTGCTGACACACATCCGCAGGTTGCGCTGAAGAGCGTCCAGTTCGGTCATGGAGATCCGCACTTCCTTGGACACCGACGGCATCAACGAACGCAGTTGCACCATCGCGCCGTTCAGACGGTTCATCAGTTTGAGATGTTCGTCGTCGGTGACCGATTGGCCACTGACGATGCGGCCGTAGATCGTCGCACAATCGCGCAGCGCGCTCGCCAGGTTGTAGCGCCAGGAATAGACCGCGTACAGCGGCAGTGCGAAGGAAAAGGCGAGAGCCAGGGCGATACCGATGAGGATGTCGACCGCCCGCCAGAGACCGTCGGTCACCGGGTTGTCGCCATGACCGGCGACGATGAACACGGTGATCGCCGACAACAACGCCGTATACCCACCCTTGCCGATCGCATGGTACGAAAAGAATCCGCAAACCACCGACATGCCCAGGTAGGTCA
Organism: Pseudomonas sp. GW821-FHT02H09; assembly: GCF_059421425.1. NCBI lineage: Bacteria > Pseudomonadati > Pseudomonadota > Gammaproteobacteria > Pseudomonadales > Pseudomonadaceae > Pseudomonas > Pseudomonas sp. GW821-FHT02H09. The sequence continues at coordinate 206,966 of NZ_JBWKVA010000008.1, read as the reverse complement.
GCCATGGCATCCCCAGCCAGGCCTGCTGAGCCACCAGCAACAAGCCAACGCCGGCGCCGATCAAGGTGCCGATAGCCCGTTCGGCGGCTTTCTTGCCGATATTACCGTGATGTTGCAGCCCGCCGATGACCACCAACATGGTCACCGAGGCCCATTCGCCATGGGGCAGCTTGATCCCGGTGGTGAGCAGGATGGTGGCCAGCAGCCCCAGTGACACCCGCACGGCGTGGATCAGTTTGGCATGCCGATAGCGCCGATAGGGGTCCAGCAGCGGACGCAAGAAACGGCGCAGCAACGGTGGCAGTCGAGACGATCGCAAGTCATTCATCGGGCCTGGCTGTTTTCCTCGAGTGTCAGTTCCTGGGCTCTGTCATCAGAATATGTAATCGGTGGTCAGAAAGCTCGACTCACGATTACGGATAATGTCGCTGATGAGCTCTTTGTTGCTCTCCTGGAATTTGCTCGCGACCAGGGTGCGGATCGAAAACACCCTGAGCGCGTCGTGAACCGACAGGGTGCCTTCGGCCGAGTTTTTCCGGCCATTGAACGGATAGGTGTCCGGGCCGCGTTGGCACTGGGCGTTGATGTTGATCCGTCCGACCTGATTGGCGAAGGTATCGACCAGGCGTCCGACTTCGGTGGAGTTTTTACCGAAAATACTCAGCTGTTGGCCGAAGTCTGATTCCAGCACGTAATCGATCACGGTTTCCAGATCACGGTAGGGAACGATGGGCACCACCGGGCCGAATTGCTCCTCCTGATACACACGCATCTGGGCGGTGACCGGGTAGAGCACTGCGGGATAGAAGAATGACCCGCGCGATTCACCGCCGTGGGCATTCACCACCTTCGCGCCCTTGTTGACGGCATCCTCCACCAACGAGTGCAGGTAGTCGACCTTGCCCGACTCCGGAAGTGGGGTCAGTGCTACGCCGCTTTCCCAGGGCATGCCCGGTTTGAGGGACTGCAGTTTGCGGTTGAATTTCTCGATGAAGCTGTCGACCACCTGTTCGTGGACGAAGAGGATTTTCAGTGCGGTGCAACGTTGGCCGTTGAACGACAGTGAGCCGGTAACGGCTTCGTTGACGGCGTTGTCCAGGTCGACCTCGGGCAACACGATGCCGGGGTTCTTGGCATCAAGCCCCAGCGCCGCGCGCAAGCGGTGTGGTTTTGGATGCAGCTTTTTCAGGTCACTGGCGGCTTTGTTGGTGCCGATGAAAGCAAAGATATCGACCTTGCCGCTGGCCATCAGCGCGCTGACGGTTTCCCGGCCGCTGCCGTAGATCACATTGATCACACCGGCCGGGAAGCTGTCGCGAAAGGCCTCCAGCAATGGACGAATCAACAGCACACCCAGCTTGGCCGGCTTGAACACGACGGTGTTGCCCATGATCAAGGCAGGAATCAGCGTGGTGAAGGTCTCGTTCAGCGGGTAGTTATAGGGGCCCATGCATAACGCCACGCCCATCGGTACGCGGCGGATCTGGCCGAGGGTGTCCTGTTCGAGCTCGAAACGGCTTGAGCGGCGGTCCAGTTCCTTGAGGGCATTGATGGTGTCGACGATGTAGTCGCAGGTGCGATCGAACTCTTTCTCCGAGTCCTTGAGGTTTTTGCCGATCTCCCACATCAGCAGCTTGACCACTGCTTCACGCTGTTCGCGCATGCGGCCGAGAAAGGCTTCGACATGCTGAATACGTTCGGCGACGCGCATCGTCGGCCAGTTGCCCTGACCTCTGTCGTAGGCGCGGACGGCGGCATCCAGCGCAGTCAATGCGGTGTCGGCATCCAGCAGAGGCGTGCTGCCGAGGATGACTTGTTCATCCGCGTTTTCACTGGCCAGATAGACCGGACTGCGCACCAGTGCGAGTGGGCCGGACCAAATCTTTAATACGCCATCGACGAGGTATTCGCGTTGTTCGATCTGGCCGTTAATGCGGTACTTTTCCGGGATGTCCGCGGCCCTGGGGAACAGGTTGTCGAGAATGTTATCTGTGGTCATGGCGCTACCCCGTATGGATTGGGTGATGCAGATAAGGTGTGTTATCACGGAGCGCGGCCAAAGGGTCAAGTTCTTCAGGCCGCGCGCCAGGATCAGCATAGCTGAATCGTTTTACCTGATCGTGACAAGGGTTGTCATGCCCTATCCGTGCAGATTTGTTCGACTTGCTCAATTGTTTCTCATTGAAACCGCAAGCATATGCCGCTGCGCGGCGGTTAAACTTTGTGCTTTCTAAAGGAGTTCTCATGAGTTACTACCAGCCGGGCATCCTTGCCACCCCAGTACCGTCTCAGGCACGCCATATGTTTTTCGCTCTCGAATCCGTCGATGCATTGCCGACTGCGATCGACCAGTTGAGGCAGCTGGTGGATGGTAAAACGGCGGTGGTCGGTTTCGGTGAATCGCTGGTACAGGCGCTGGGCGGTCGGATCGATGGCTTGCGGGCGTTCCCTGCGTTGGCGGGCGTTGGCGTTGATAACCCTTCGACCCAGCACGCACTCTGGTGCTGGCTGCACGGCGAGGACCGCGGCGAGTTGCTGCATCGCAGCCGCGCCGTTGAAGCTGCATTGGCTCCGGCGTTGCGTTTGGTACAGATGACTGAAGCCTTCCGCTACAAGACCGGGCACGATTTGACCGGTTATGAAGACGGCACCGAAAACCCCCACGACGAAGCGGCCGTGGCGGCAGCGCTGGTGGGCGAGGGCACAGATGGCCTGCACGGCGCCAGCTTTGCCGCGATTCAGCAGTGGCAACACGATCTGGAGGGCTTCGCCGCGCTGCCTGTCCGGGAGCAGGATCACATCATCGGTCGGCGCAAGAGTGACAACGAAGAGCTCGAGGACGCGCCAGAATCCGCCCACGTCAAACGTACTGCTCAGGAAAGCTTCGCCCCTGAAGCCTTTGTCGTGCGCCGCTCCATGCCTTGGGTGGAAGGCGATCGAGCCGGCCTGATGTTCCTGGCATTTGGGTATTCCCTCGACGCCTTCGAAGTACAACTGCGGCGCATGAGCGGTCTGGAAGACGGCATCGTCGATGGCCTCTATCGGATGAGTCGGCCGATGACCGGTGGCTATTACTGGTGCCCGCCGCTCAAGGATGGCCGGCTCGATTTGCGGGCGCTGCGGATCTGCTGAGTGACGCAGTGGGCGTATTTGGCGGGCATGTAGGAGGTAGGAGGTAGGAGCCGAGCTTGCTCGCGATGGCGGCCTTACAGCCGACCTGTCTCTTACAGATGTACACCAATCCATTGTGGGAGCAGCCGGTCGACGCTCGATTGCTCGCGAAGGCGGCCTTACAGCCGGCCTGGCTCTCGCAGGTGTACATATCCATTGCTGCGGTAACGGCCACTTAGGGTTTCGCCCTTACGGCGCCTCACTTTTCCAGACGCCGAAAAGTAAGCAAAAGGCTTCGCCCCAAGCGTCCGGCACCTCGCCTAGGCTCGGTGTTCCTTCGCTCCGGCATTCATCAGGGGGCATCGCCTCCGGTCGGCTTCGCTTCGACCTCCTCTCGATGTGTTCGACTGCGTCGAACGGCGCTGCGCGCCAACCCCCTGATGAACACCTCCACTCAGCCTCCCGAAGGGGCGGGTGGATCAAGATCAAAAGCGGCAGGCGAGCTAACGCTCGGCCTGTTGAGTGGTGGGGCGGTGTATGCCGCTCTACCTTTCTGCCGTTTTTGTAGGAGCCGAGCTTGCTCGCGATGGCGACCTGACAGCCGACCTGGCTCTCGCAGACGTATGCGAATCAAAACTGTGGGAGCCGAGCTTGCTCGCGATGGCGACCTGACAGCCGGCCTGGCTCTCACAGATGTACACCAATCCATTGTGGGAGCAGCCGGTCGACGCTCGATTGCTCGCGATGGCGGCCTGACAGCCGGCCTGGCTCTCGCAGGTGTACATATCCGTTGCTGCGGTAACGGCCACTTAGGGTTTCGCCCTTACGGCGCCTCACTTTTCCAGACGCCGAAAAGTAAGCAAAAGGCTTCGCCCCAAGCGTCCGGCACCTCGCTCAGGCTCGGTGTTCCTTCGCTCCGGCATTCATCAGGGGGCATCGCCTACGGTCGGCTTCGCTTCGACCTCCTCTCGATGTGTTCGACTTCGTCGAACGGCGCTGCGCGCCTACCCCCTGATGAACACCTCCACTCGGCCTGCCGAAGGGGCGGGTAGATCAAGATCAAGATCAAGATCAAAAGCCAAAGCAAAAGCGAGGCGGCCTGCCGGCCGGCCTGTTTGTGTGGGGTACGCGTTCCTGGAGCTGCCGATAGGCTGCGATCTCACTTGCGCCGACGTTGTTGACGACTGGTGGCTCTTGTCAGAAAAATCCGACAGGAGTACAAATGTACTCCATGACGACTTTAACTCCCCGCCGTACTGCCATCCTGACCTTTATCCGCGACCGCATCGCGCAACAAGGTCAGCCACCGAGCCTCGCCGAGATCGCCGAGGCTTTTGGTTTCGCCTCGCGCAGTGTGGCGCGCAAGCATGTGGTGGCCCTCACCGAAGCCGGTTTCATTGAGGTCAACGCCAATCAGGCGCGAGGTATTCGTTTGTTGAATCAGCCACCCAGGCCCGAACTGCTGGATATTCCGGTGCTGGGGCGGGTGGCCGCCGGTGCACCGATCGGTGTCGATGCCCAGGTGCACAGTCGGCTGATGCTGGACCCGGCGATGTTTTCGCGGATTCCGGATTACCTGCTGCGGGTGCAGGGTGATTCGATGATCGAAGACGGCATTCTCGACGGCGATCTGGTGGGCGTACGGCGCAGTGCCGAGGCTGAAAACGGTCAGATCGTGGTGGCGCGGCTCGATGGTGAAGTCACGATCAAACGCTTTGAACGGGTCGCAGGGGGCGTGCGTTTGCTGCCGCGCAACCCGGCCTATGCGCCCATCGTTGTGCACGCCGATCAGGACCTGGCCATCGAAGGGGTGTTCTGTGGGTTGGTGAGGCGAGGATGATGGGTGCCGTCGTTGCTCTGGATACTCTGTTCAATGCTGGCCAGGTCTGGAAAGGCCGGCCCGCCGCGCCACCGGCCAGCCCTCAACCGACAGGCCATTGGGCGCTGGATGCGGCGTTGCCCACGGGTGGCTGGCCAGAAGCGGCCCTGACGGAAATCCTGATTGCCGGGCAGGGCGTCGGTGAGCTGCAACTGGTGTGGCCGACCCTGGCGCGATTATCCGCCGTGGGCGAACGAATTGTCCTGGTGGCGCCGCCCCATGTGCCATATCCGCAGGCCTGGCAGAACGCTGGCGTGGACCTGCGTCAGCTGTCGGTGATTCAGGCCAGTGAGCGCGATGCCCTGTGGGCGGCGGAACAATACCTGCGCTCGGGCAGTTGCGGCGCGGTCCTGTGTTGGCCGCAGAAGGCTGATGACCGTGCCTTGCGCCGCTTGCAGGTGGCGGCCGAAACCGGTCAGACCCTGGCGTTCGCCTATCGCTCGATCAGTGAAGCCATCAATCCTTCGCCAGCCGCCTTGCGTATCGCCATCGATGCCCGGCCCGCGCAACTGCGGGTACTCAAGTGCCGTGGCGGTCTGGCCCGCTCGGCGCCGATCGCCTTTGCGACAGGGCATTGAGGTTGGTATGCGCTGGGTCTGTATTCTTTTCCCGCAGCTTGCTCTGGATGCTGTGCTGCGTCAGCGGCCCGATCCCGATGAACCGCTGGCGCTGTTGACGGGCACTGCGCAGCGCCGGGTGGTGCAAGCGGTGAACGCCTCCGCTCGGGCGCTCGGCCTGCGCCCCGGGCAATCGCTGACCGCCGCTCATGCCTTGACCAAAGCCTTTGCCAGCGCCGAATACGACGTTGCCGATATCGAGCAGTGGCAGCAATTTCTCGCGGCCTGGGCCTACCGCTTCAGCTCCCAGGTCAGCGTGTTTTATCCCCGGTCCTTGTTGTTTGAAATCGAATCGAGTCTGGGCCTGTTCGGACCCTGGCCACAGTTCGAGGCGCGGCTGCGGGCGGAACTCACGGAACTGGGCTTTCGCCATCGCATCGTCGCAGCCCCCAATCCGGCGGCCGCGCGGGTGTTGGCTAACGCTTACGACGGCCTGGCAGTGCCGGACAATGAAACCTTGCGGCGGATCCTGGGGCAGATGCCCATTGATCGCGTCGGGCTGGAGCAGGACGTCGCCACTGCCTTGTCGCGCATGGGCTTGCGGACCTTGAGTCAGGTTCAGGCGCTGCCACGCCATACCCTGGCGCGACGCTTTGAAGCCCAGGTGCTCAAGCACCTCGACACGTTAATGGGAGATCGGCCGCTGGTCCTGGCGTTTTACCAGCCGCCGGACCGCTTTGACGTGCGCATCGAGCTGAATTTCGATGTCCTGTCCCATCAGGCGCTGCTGTTCCCGTTGCGTCGGCTCACCGGCGATCTGTCGGCTTTTCTCTGTGGGCGGGACAGCGGCGTGCAGCGTTTTGATCTGCATCTGGAACATGCCGGGTTGCCGGACACGCAGGTCAAGGTCGGCTTGCTCAGCGCCGAGCGCGACCCGGCGATGCTCTTCGAACTGGCTCGCGGTCGACTGGAACAGGTGCAAGTGGAGTCTGCGGTTCGGGGCTTTCGCCTGGTGGCCCATGACTTGCCCAGGTTCGTCCCGCAACATCGGGAACTGTTCGAGGAGCGCCCGCAGCAATCCTTGCCCTGGGAGCAATTGCGCGAACGCCTGCGTGCGCGGCTGGGCGATGACGCGGTGCAGGGTCTGCGCTGGCAGGCCGATCACCGGCCGGAGCACAGTTGGCAGCCGAATGCCGATAGCCAGACGTGCCCGCCGAGCCTTGGCGTGCAACGTCCGGGCTGGCTGCTCACAGAACCGCTGCAGGTGCACGAAGGCGCGGCGCGGATTCTCATGGGGCCGGAGCGTATCGAGTCCGGCTGGTGGGATGGCGGCGATGTGCGTCGCGACTACTACCTGATCGAAACCTGCTCCGGCCAGCAGGCCTGGGCCTGGCGCACGGTGGGTGAGAGCGGGCCTTTGTGGCTGCAAGGCTGGTTTGCATGAGTGTCGAGTATGCCGAACTGCACTGCCTGTCGAACTTCAGTTTCCAGCGCGGAGCCTCCAGTGCCCGCGAGCTGTTCGAACGGGCCAGGCGTCAGGGTTATCAGGCTTTGGCGATCACCGACGAGTGCACCCTGGCCGGCATCGTCCGCGCCTGGCAAGCCGCTAAAGAGGTGGAGTTGCCGCTGATCATCGGCAGCGAAATGCGCATCGAAAATGGCCCGAAACTGGTGCTCCTGGTGGAGAACCTGGAGGGCTACCAAACGCTTTGCCGACTCATCACCCGAGCCCGGCGTCGTGTGGCAAAGGGGCAGTACCAAGTGCTGCGCGAGGACTTCAACGAACCGTTGCCGGGACTGCTGGCGTTGTGGATGCCCGATACCCTCGAGGTTGGCGGGGAAGGGCGCTGGCTGCGCAAGGTCTTCGGCGACCGATTGTGGCTGGCCGTCGAGTTGCACTGCGGTCAGAACGATGCCCGACGGCTTGCGGGTTTGCTGGATCTGGCCGCTGCCCTGGAAATTCCGGCGGTGGCCAGCGGCGATGTGCATATGCACGCACGCGGGCGCCGCGCCTTGCAGGACACCATGACCGCGATCCGTCATCACGTGCGCGTCGCCGAGGCCGGGCAACGCTTGCACCCCAACGGCGAACGGCACTTGCGCAGCCTTGATGCATTGCAGGCACTCTATCCGCCGCAACTGCTTGAAGAGTCAACGCGCATTGCCCGGCGCTGCACCTTCGAGCTCGGCCAATTGCGCTATCAGTACCCGCGTGAACTGGTGCCTGAAGGGCAGACTCCGAAATCCTGGCTGCGCGAACTGACCGAACGGGGTATGCGCTGGCGCTGGCCTGAAGGCGTGGAAGACAAGGTGCTGGCGCTGATCGAAAAAGAACTGAAGCTGATCAGCGAGATGGGTTACGAGAGTTACTTCCTCACCGTCCACGACATCGTTCGCTTTGCTCGTGATCGCAACATTCTCTGCCAGGGACGCGGTTCGGCGGCCAACTCGGCGGTGTGTTATGCCTTGGGCATCACTGAAATCAATCCCAGCCTGATGAACATGCTGTTCGAGCGTTTCCTCTCCAAAGAGCGCAACGAGCCGCCGGACATCGATGTGGATTTCGAGCATGAACGGCGTGAAGAGGTTTTGCAGTATGTGTTTCAGCGCTATGGCCGGACCCGCGCGGCGCTCACGGCGGTGGTCAGCACCTACCATGGTGCCGGCGCGGTGCGGGATGTGGCCAAGGCCCTCGGTTTGCCACCGGATCAGGTCAATGCGCTGGCCGATTGCTGCGGCCATTGGAGTGATGAACCGCCTTCCGTGGAGCGCCTGCGTGAAGGCGGTTTCGACCCGGACAGCCCGGTGCTGCGCCGGGTGCTGAGCCTGACAGGGCAACTGATCGGCTTCCCCCGGCATCTGTCCCAGCATCCGGGTGGTTTCGTGATTTCCGAGCAACCGCTGGACACTCTGGTGCCGGTAGAAAACGCGGCCATGGCCGAGCGTACGATCATCCAGTGGGACAAGGATGATCTGGACATGGTCGGCCTGCTCAAGGTCGATATTCTCGCCCTCGGCATGCTCAGTGCCATCCGCCGCTGTTTCGACCTGCTGCGCCGTCATCGCGGTCTGGATTTGAGTCTGGCGCAGGTGCCGAAAGAGGACCCGAAAACCTACGAAATGATCGGTCGTGCCGACACCATCGGGGTATTCCAGATCGAGTCCCGGGCGCAGATGTCGATGCTGCCAAGGCTCAAGCCGAAGGAGTTTTACGACCTGGTGATCGAGGTGGCTATCGTGCGGCCCGGCCCGATTCAGGGCGGGATGGTGCATCCGTACTTGCGGCGGCGTAACAAAGAGGAGCCTGCAACCTATCCGTCCGAAAAATTGAAGACAGTCCTGGAGCGCACTCTGGGGGTGCCGCTGTTTCAAGAACAGGTCATGCAGATTGCGATTGTTGCCGCCGATTACAGCCCGGGTGAAGCCGACCAGCTACGTCGCTCCATGGCTGCCTGGAAACGTCACGGCGGTCTGGAGCCGCATCAGGTACGGCTCAAGGAAGGCATGCTGAAAAATGGCTACACCGCCGAGTTCGCCGCGCAGATTTTCGAGCAGATCAAGGGCTTCGGCAGCTATGGTTTTCCCGAGTCCCATGCCGCCAGTTTTGCCTTGCTGACCTATGCCAGTTGCTGGTTGAAATGCCACGAACCGGCGGCCTTTGCCTGTGCGCTGATCAACAGCTGGCCGATGGGTTTCTACAGCCCGGACCAGATTCTTCAGGACGCTCGCAGGCATCATTTGCAGATCCGTGCGGTGGACGTGCGCGCCAGCGATTGGGACTGCAGTCTGGAACCTGTCCACGGTGAGCAGCCGGCGATTCGCATGGGGTTGCGGATGATCCGTGGTTTTCGCGAGGACGATGCCCGGCGCATTGAAGCGGCACGCTTGGCCGGAGAATTTGTCGATATCGCCGATCTGGGTGAACGGGCGCAGCTCGACTCCCGGGCCCAGGAGCAACTGGCCGACGCGGGTGCCTTGCGCGGGCTGGCCGGGGATCGGCATCGGGCGCGCTGGATCGTTGCCGGCGTGCAGAAACAGCTTGGATTGTTCGCCGGTTTGCCGAGTCAGGAGGAACCCGGGGTGTCCTTACCCAAACCGACGGTGGGTGAGGACCTGCAAGCCGACTACGCCAGCGTCGGCACGACCCTGGGCCCGCATCCGCTGGCCTTGCTACGTGACGAACTCAAAGCCCGGCGCTGCCGCAGCTCGCGGGAATTACTCGAGGTCGAGCATGGGCGTAATGTCAGCGTCGCCGGGCTGGTCACCGGCCGGCAAAGACCCGGGACCGCCAGCGGCGTGACGTTCGTCACCCTGGAAGACGAGTTCGGCAACGTCAACGTGGTGGTCTGGCGCGACCTGGCTGAACGTCAGCGGCAGGTATTGGTGGGTTCGCAATTGCTGAAGGTTGACGGCACGCTGGAGACCGAGGGTGAAGTGCGGCATCTGATTGCCGGGCGGTTGAGCGATTTGAGCTCGCTGCTGACGGGGATCAGCGTGCGTAGCCGGGATTTCCGTTGAGCACGGATGATCGTTCCCACGCTCTGCGTGGTAACGCATCCCGTGACGCTCTGCGTCACAGCCGAAGGCGGACGCGGAGCGTCCATGGCGGCATTCCCACGCGGAGCGTGGGAACGATCATCAGGGGATGACCATCCAGATCAAGTTGATCTACTTCGCGCAAACCCTGAACAATCCGGTATTGCTCGACTGATTTCGCAAGCTGATCTCGCGGGCATCGAGAAGGCGATTCTGGATGTCGCTGCGACGCTGAAGTCTGAGTATCACCCGCTCAAGCATCTGATCGAGGTTTGAAGCCGCTGGGTATCTCTCGGTCAAGCCGATCATCAAAGTGCGGCGGACTGACGAACGGGCACCACTGGTCTGATTGACGGTCGACAGAAGGGCATAGGCGAGGCCATGCTGATATCTGGTAATTGCGATAAAACGCGGTTGCCACCGATCAACAAACGGAGGTGTTCCATGCCGGTGAACCATGACCTTTATCAGGATTTGGGCTGCACGAAGGACGTCATTAAAGAAAAGAGCGCCAACGATCCCCATCTCCACTCGTTGCTTGAGAAATACACACGCATCGATGCCGACGTGCAGAAGGCTGAGGCTGCGGCGCTCGCTGATGATCAACTGAAGAAGCTCAAAGAGAAGCGTGTGGACATCAAAAAACAGATATCCAACCAGTTGAAGAATCAATCCTGAATCTGTGAAATCCTGAGCGAGGCTGCGCAGACTCCTGTGCACCCCGCCAGATTGGCTCGATGACCGATGAACAAGTAAATGGAACGGCCATAAATGCTAACGCCTCGAACTATCAGGGACTGATTTTTCAGGCTCCATGGGAGGTGACCATGAGTCATCCAAGATTTCCCAGTGAAGAGCAGGGCGGTTATGACCCGATGCAGAGGTCCCCTCAACCCTTGAGTCCAGGACGTATGACGGTTCATCCAGAGAACGCGCCGGGTACTGATGAACTGCCGGACAACGAAGCACTGCGTTCGCTGGATGAGGACGATGAAGCGGCGAATGATGCGGAGCAGGTGCGTGAAAAAACTGACAACTGAGGTGTCCGACGCTTGAGCGCGTTACCTGACTGACTGGCATTAGCACAAGCCCGGCCCCTGAGTCGGGCTTTTCATATCTGGCTTATTTTGCGTTTGCCCGTTTCTCTACCCACCGCTACTCGGTGATGACGCGGTTGACGGTGTCCAACTGACCGGCTGCACCTTGGTCGGTACCAGCAGCAGGAATGCTGCGATGGCAATCACCAGCAACAGAACAATGTGGCGAATTTTGACTCGACGGGGGGAATGATTCATCAAATGATAACTCCTGTCTGGGCCGGGATAGTCCACTGTGTCATCTCACACATTGCCAGCATGGGCGATCCCGTTGTTAGTGGGCCAGAGGCGGGGGGATTGATTGGGAGCGTTCGGGCTCCCAATACAGGGTGCCGAAAAGATAGTCCGTCAGTGGGAAAACGATATTGAAATTGCATTCCTGCATCAGCTCGGGACGGTGATGCAGCTCATGCAGACGGCGCATCTGGCGAATCCACGGCAGGCGCGCGAGTGGGTTGCTGTGCGGCAGATGCTCGCAGGCGTGGAACACTTCATAGGCCAGATAACCAAGAATCATGCAGCCGGCAAACAGCCCGGCGACGTTGGCATTGAGCTGCTTGAGCAACCACCAGGCGGGCAGGGTAATCACCAGGCTGGGCAACACGATCAGCCAGGCCGGGAACAGAATCACCCGCCAGTCGCGGGCACTGTCATAGGTCATGTAGCCTGGCACGAAAAAACTGTGGTGGTCACCGGTATGCCGCGCATAAAACATTCGCGCAAATGACTTTTTGTGATGCCCCAGATGCCGATGCACGGTGTAGATGCAAACGTTGAAAAACAGCAAGGTCAGGGGTACCGCCAACCATTCCAGCGGCTGCACCCGGTCCAGGGTGTGCCAGAAAAAACCGATGCACAGCAGACCAAAAACCAGCACAAAACCACCGTGCAGCCACGGGTTGTAGAGTGGATGAATGCTGGCGCGATAACGCATGCGCAATGCTTGAGTGGTCTGGCCCACCGCGGTCTCCTGTTTTAAGTGTTATTGAAAGAAGATTAGCCCCAGCCGAATTATCCAGCGAATGGATATTCGGAATGGGTGTTCAAGCGAGGCAACGCAATGATTCAATGCAAACGCACCTACAGCCCCGCAGACACCCACGATGGTTACCGGGTGCTGGCCGAGTGGCTGGAAGACGAAGTTGATCGAGGCGGGGGCTGTAGGAGCTGAGCTTGCTCGCGATGCAGGCAGCGCGGTCTGTCTGTTTCACCGTGGTGATGTCATCGCGAGCAAGCTCGGCTCCTGCAAGGCCGGTATTAACCTGGATATCGGCGTAGATTTCGCCTTAACCCTCATCAAATCAGCGGATCCCAGCGTTGAGACCAGTCACCGTCAGCCTTGACCACTTCTCTGAGCAGCTCGAACGCCAGCTGCAAGGTTGCCGAGTCACGATCCCGTGAGTAGACCAGGTAAGTCGGGTAACTGAATTCCGGTGCCTTGGGCACCCGCTCCAGTACGCCGCTGTCGAGGTAGCTTTGCACCACTCGGGTCCGGAAATAGCCGCAACCGCCATTTTCGAGGATGTACTGCAACGCCAATGGCCCGAGGTTGAAGCTGATGGCGGCTTTTGCATTGTCCGGCAGCGCAGCGTCGTGTTGCCGCCGAAAGTCTTTGCCCCAATCGATATAGACATACGGCTGCGGATTGGCCGCCAACCGAACCTGAATGAGCTTTTCTTCCAGTAACTGCTCGACTTGCAGGCGTGGCCAATATTCGGGTTGATAGACCAGGGCTGCGTCCAGCACTCCCAGCTCAAGCTGGCGCAACAGGTTTTCGCCATCGCGAATTTCCGTGCGCAACGCATGGCTTGGAATCTTTTCGCGCAACTTGCGAGCCCAACTGAGCATCAACGGGTTGCACAGGCTGACCTCACCCCCGATATGCAGCACGTTACGGTAACCGTCAGGCAACGGCAGATCGCGACGGGCCGCTTCCCAGGTCTGCACCAATTGATTGGCATAGACCACAAAGGCTTCGCCATCCGGGGTCAACCGGGCACCGGCGCGATTGCGTACGAACAAAGTGCAGGAGAGCTGACTCTCGAGCTTTTGCACGCGTGCGGTAATGGCGGTCTGAGTGACATGCAGCTTCTCGGCTGCCGAGGCAAGACTTCCGTGGCGAACGATCTCCAGGAAAGTGCGGGCTAGATCGATGTCCATGGGCATCCCGGTATTCAAAAGGCTTTGCAGTGTAGAGCAACAGCCGCCGTTGCCGCACACCAACAGCGCGGTATGTGCTGTAGGAGCAGCCGGTTGACGCTCGATTGCTCGCGATAGCATCACCGCGGTGAAACAGATAGACCGCGCTGCCTGCATCGCGAGCAAGCTCGGCTCCTACAGGATTCCCACGCACTACACTGCAAATCACCCCGAACCCATGGAAGTCCCTATGACGGCAAAGCCGGCAGCGAATATTCTCGAGACGGTTGAAGGTCAACGCCTGGCGGGTGTTGATGCCGATCGCTGGCGTGAGTGGGGGCCGTACTTGAGTGAACGGCAGTGGGGCACGGTACGCGAGGACTACAGTGCCGATGGCGATGCCTGGCGCTACTTCCCCCATGATCATGCCCGCAGTCGTGCCTACCGCTGGGGCGAGGACGGGTTGGCGGGGTTCTCGGACAAGGCGCAGCACTGGTGCCTGGGGTTGGCGTTATGGAACGAACGCGACCCGATTATCAAGGAGCGGTTGTTCGGTCTGAACAACGCCGAGGGCAACCACGGCGAAGATGTCAAAGAACTCTATTTTTACCTCGACGGGGTGCCGAGTCATGCCTATATGCGCATGCTCTACAAATACCCTCAGGCGGCGTTTCCCTATGATGATCTGGTCACCGAAAACGCCCGTCGCGGCCTTGCGGATACCGAGTACGAAGTCCTCGACACCGGGGTCTTCGAGGACGATCGTTATTTCGATATAACGGTTGAGTACGCCAAGCACACGCCGGATGACATTTTCATGCGGGTCACGGTAGAGAACCGTTCCAATCAACCGGCGCGCTTGCGCGTGTTGCCGCAGCTCTGGGCGCGCAATACCTGGAGCTGGGATGCTGATGGGCACAAGCCAGGTCTTGCCCTGAGCGGCGAGCACGTCATCGCGCGGCTCGCACATCGAGCCGACATGCAGGCCACTGCCTGGGGGCAGCCAGGCTGCGAGTGGTTGTTCTGCGACAACGAAACCAACTTTCCGAAACTCAATGGTCTGATGGCAGCTGGACCGTTCAAGGACGGAATCAACGACTACATAGCCAACGGCGCCGGCAGCGCCATTCGACGCGATGCAGGTACGCGGGTGGCGGCGCATTTCACGCTGGAACTCGCGGGACGGGAAAGCAAAAATGTCTTCCTGCGCCTGGCTCCGGCGGGCGCCGAGCGGGTCAATGCCAGAACCTTGTTCGAGCAGCGGCGTGCCGAGGCCGACGAGTATTACGCTGCGCTGCAAGCTGACCTCGACGATGCAGACGCGCGCAATGTTCAGCGCCAGGCACTGGCCGGGTTGTTGTGGTCCAAGCAACTGTATTATTTCGACGTCAATCAATGGCTGGACGGTGATCCCACCCAACCGTCGCCACCCCCGCAGCGTGTCCACATCCGCAACACCCATTGGCGGCATCTCTCCAATTTCGACATCGTCTCCATGCCGGATACCTGGGAATACCCGTGGTATGCCTCATGGGACCTGGGCTTTCAGGCGGTGGCCTTTGCGTTGATTGATCCGGGTTTCGCCAAGCAGCAGTTGCTGCTATTGGTCAAAGACCGCTTCATGCACCCCAACGGCCAATTGCCGGCTTACGAATGGCGCTTCGACGACGCCAATCCACCGGTCCATGCCTGGGCTTGCTGGCGGGTTTATCAGCGCGATAAGGCCCTGACCGGCACCGCTGACATGGACTTCCTCGAGCGGATTTTCCACAAACTGCTGTTGAATTTTTCCTGGTGGGTAAACCGCAAGGATGCCGAGGGCCGTAACTTGT
The DNA here is from genome assembly GCF_059421425.1 of Pseudomonas sp. GW821-FHT02H09. Classification (NCBI taxonomy): domain Bacteria; kingdom Pseudomonadati; phylum Pseudomonadota; class Gammaproteobacteria; order Pseudomonadales; family Pseudomonadaceae; genus Pseudomonas; species Pseudomonas sp. GW821-FHT02H09. The sequence continues at coordinate 191,815 of NZ_JBWKVA010000008.1, read as the reverse complement.
TTCAGGGCGGTTTTCTGGGGCTCGACAACATTGCGCTGTTCGACCGCTCAGCCGCGCTGCCACCGGGCTACCAGCTCGATCAGGCTGACGGTACGGGGTGGGTTGCTGCCTACTCCCTGGACCTGATGCGCATCGCCCTTGAACTGGCCAGGCGCAACGCGGTGTATGTCGACATCGCAGTGAAGTTCTTCGAGCACTTCCTGTACATCGCCGGGGCGATCAACCGCGTTGATAGCACCTCTGAAGGGCTGTGGGATGAACAGGACCGGTTTTTCTACGACGTTCTGCACCGTCCAGACGGCCAGAGCGAACCGCTGCGGTTGCGTTCCATTGTCGGGTTGATGCCGCTGTTTGCGGTGCAGGTACTGGAACAGCATGAGCACGAGGGATTGCCGGGTTTGCGCGAGCGTCTGTTCGCATTCATACGGCATCGCCCGGACCTTGCCAATCTGGTTTCACGCTGGACCGAGCCGGGTGAAGGCAATCGCTTCCTGCTGGCGCTGCTGCGTGGCGAGCGCACCAAAGATTTGCTCAAGCGCATGCTCGAGGAAACCGAATTTCTCTCCGAGTTCGGTATTCGCTCGCTCTCCAAAGCCTTCGCCGACCAACCTTTTGCCATGCAAATGAACAGTAATACGCTGTGCGCCCGCTATGAACCGGCGGAATCCGGCTCGCGGCTGTACGGCGGGAACTCCAATTGGCGCGGGCCGCTGTGGATGCCGATCAATTACATGCTGATCGATTCATTGCGTGAGTTTCATCGTTACTACGACAACAGTTTTTCGGTCGAATACCCCAGTGGGTCGGGCTATTTTGCGTCACTGGCTGAGGTCGCCGACCGCTTGAGTCAGCGTCTGACGAAGCTGTTTCTACTGGACGAAAACGGCTGCCGGCCGTCGATGTCCGGGTATCCGCAATTGCAGGCCGATCCGGCCAGCCGCGATCTGCTGTTGTTCCATGAGTACTTTCATGGCGAGACCGGGCGCGGCTTGGGGGCTTGTCATCAGACCGGGTGGAGCGCGTTGGTGGCATTACTGTTGCAAAAGCAAACCTGAGCCAGGGCGCCCGTGACGGCATTGGTGAGTTGCGTGGGGTGTTGCGGATCAATGCGCCGATGTCGTTCGGTCTGCGGCGGTTGGGGCCGCTGATCCCGGTGTTTCATGAGTTGCACCCGAAAGTCGAACTGCAACTGGTGCTCAGCGATCAGCAGGTCGATCCGGTGCGCGGTGGTTTTGATGTCACGATCCGGATTGCCAGCCTGCCGGACTCGTCTTTATTGACTCGACCTTTGGCTCCGGCCCCGCGGGTGCTGGTGGCCTCACCAGCTTATCTGGCGCGATCGGGTACGCCGCAAACGCCGCAGCAATTGAGTGCACACCAATGTCTGGGTTACTGCTACCTGCAAAGCGGCGTGAGCCTGGCGTTAAGTAGAGGCCAGGAATCTCAGCGTGTGCAAATAAACGGACCGATGAGCGCCAACAACGGCGATCTGCTGGCCCAGGCAGCAGAGGCGGGGATGGGGATTGCCTTGTTGCCGAACTTCATCGTTGACGAGGCGTTGGCCGCAGGCAGGCTGGTGACGGTGCTGGAGGACTGGAGTGCGCCGCCGATCACGATCAATGCGGTGTACCTGAGTGCCCGACATGTGCCGAAAAAGATTCGGACTCTTATCGATTTTCTGGTGGAGCAGTTGAGCGACTCATGAGGCAAAAGTCCGGGCCTTGGATACACGAATCCCGCCATAAAGGCGGGATTCGTTTGCAGCCGGATGTGCTCCCGATGGCCGGGAGCCGTGTGCTCAGGACGGGAACAGTTCGCTCAGCTTCATCGCCAGCATCATGTCGCCTTCGGCGCGCAGTTTGCCGCCCATGAAGGCCTGCATGCCGTCGGTCGAACCGTCGACGATGCCTTCCAGGGTTTCGCCGTCCATCACCAGAGTAACCTGGGCGTCAGGGTTTTCGCCTTCTTTCAGCTCGCAGGTGCTGTCTTTTACGACCAGCGAGAAGTTTTTGGTGTCATCGATGCGAAAACCGAATACCAGGTCCAGGCCCGCAGCGGCGGCTGGGTTGAACTTGGCTTTCATTGCTTGTACGGCGTCAGCTACGGAGGTCATGGTTCGATCCTTTTATGGGTGATTACAACAAGGGTCACAGTTAGCCGGTACTCAGCGGAAGGTGATGAGTTCCGGGGCCTTCAGCAGTTGCAAATGTGCATGACTGTTGAAGGAAGCCAGGGTCACCTCGCGATCACGAAACTTGATCAGGTTGAGCGAGGTGTTGACGATTTGCCAATTCAGTTCAAAGGCCTGCGCGGCAGGCATTCGGGTAATCAGGTGGAGCAGGGCGGTGATAGTACCGCCGGAAGTAAACACGGCGATCTTCTGAGTGTTGTCCGCTTGTTCGAGGATGCGCTGCAAACCTGCCTGGACACGCCCGACAAAACCCAGCCAGCTTTCCAGCCCCGGAGTGTCATAGGCGCCGCTGAGCCAGCGTTCGATGATCAAGGCGAAGATCCGCTGGAACTCTGTACGGTTTTGCGTGGCATTGCGCAGGATATCCAGCGCTTCGGGTTCATCCGGCAGCAGGCCTGGAAGCAGGGTGCGGATGATGGCGTCGGCATCGAACTCGTTGAAGGCCGAGTCGATTTCAAGGGGCGGAACCGGCATGCCGACGGCCCTGAACTGTTCAAGCGCCGAGCTGGCGGTGTGCTGTTGCCGGCGCAAGTCGCCCGACAAACAGCGATCGAAGTTCAGGCCAAGTTCAGCCAGGTGGCTGCCGAGCACTTGCGCCTGGCGTATACCGGTCGGTGACAGCACGTCATAGTCGTCTGCACCGAATGAGGCCTGGCCATGTCGAATCAAGTAGATGCTGCCCACGTCCGCGTCGTCCCGGTGCGTTGTAAGTTTTGCGAGGTTATGAGGATGCCGGTGGGCTGTCAATGAAAAAACATACGCTTGTTTGAAATGTCCGTTGGAGGCCCGTTACAGCAGGTTTCACGGCTGGCCGTAAGGCGGGCGCATGGGTATGCTTGAGGTATCCCGCGCCCGATTGTTCAGCGGCGCACAGTATTAAGGAGTCCCTGTGGAGTTTCTTGCCGAGTACGCAAGTTTTTTGGCTAAAACCGTCACCTTGGTCATCGCTATTCTGGTGGTCCTGGCCAGTTTCGCGGCCCTGCGCAGCAAAGGCCGGCGCAAGGCTGGGGGCCAGTTGCATGTCAACAAACTCAACGATTTTTATAAAGAGCTGCGTGAGCGCCTCGAGCAGGCCTTGCTGAGCAAGGATCAACTCAAGGCCTTGCGCAAATCCCAAGGCAAGCTCGAGAAAAAGCAGAAGAAACAACCGGAGGCCAAGCCACGGGTATTCGTGCTGGATTTCGACGGCGACATCAGAGCCTCCGCCACTGAAAGCTTGCGCCACGAAATCACCGCGCTGTTGGCCCTCGCCACGCCCAAGGATGAAGTGGTGCTGCGCCTTGAGAGTGGTGGCGGCATGGTCCACAGCTACGGTCTGGCTTCTTCGCAACTGGCGCGAATCCGTCAGGCTGGCGTGCCGCTGACCATCTGCATCGACAAGGTCGCAGCCAGCGGCGGCTACATGATGGCCTGCATCGGCGAGAAGATCATCAGCGCGCCGTTCGCCATCCTCGGTTCGATCGGTGTGGTGGCCCAGCTGCCCAACGTCAATCGCCTGCTGAAAAAGCACGATATCGACTTTGAGGTACTGACCGCCGGTGAGTACAAGCGCACCCTGACTGTGTTTGGCGAAAACACCGAGAAGGGCCGGGAGAAATTCCAGGAGGAACTGGACATCACCCATCAACTGTTCAAGAACTTCGTCTCGCGCTACCGCCCGCAACTGGCCATCGACGAAGTGGCGACTGGCGAAGTCTGGCTGGGTGTTGCAGCACTGGACAAACAACTGGTTGACGAACTGAAGACCAGCGACGAATACCTCTCCGAACGCGCCAAGGGCGCCGAGCTGTACCACCTGCACTACGCCGAACGCAAAAGCCTGCAAGAGCGCGTGGGGCTGGCGGCGAGCGGTTCGATCGATCGTGTGTTGTTGAGCTGGTGGAGTCGTTTGACGCAGCAGCGGTTCTGGTAAATCGCTTTGCTGCTTCCCCTGTAGGATTGGACTAATCTGGCAGACACAAAAAAGCCCTGAAACCTGGATGTCCGGTTTCAGGGCTTTTTGTTTTTGCCTGTCGTTTAGCGTCGACGGAACAGCGGCAGCGGTTCGTCGGTGGCGGCCTGATAGGTCACCGAGAAGTCCTTGAGGCTTTCCAGGGCTTCGTACGGGTCTTTGTCTGCGCGCAAGGCGTAGGCATCGAAGCCGCAACGGTGCAGGTAGAACAGCTGGTCACGCAGCACGTCGCCGATGGCCCGCAGTTCACCCTTGTAGCCAAAACGATCACGCAGCAGGCGAGCGTTGGAGTAGTTGCGGCCGTCGGTGAAGGCCGGAAAGTTCAGGGCAATCACCTGGAAGTCTGCGATGTCGTCGCCGATTTCCTCGGCTTCTTCATCCGCGTCCAGCCAGACACCCAGACCGCCGTCACGGGCCTTGAGGGCGTGAGCGTGGTCACGCCACAGGGCCAGCGGGACGATCAGGTCGTCGCAGTTGGAAATGCCGTCGAGGGTCGCGTCCTTGGGCAGCAAGTGCCAGGTTTCGTCGACGACCTCGTTGTTCTTAATTATTCGTTGCATAGACGCGCTCCTTGAAGAGGTCAATGCCGATACGTTGGTAAGTGTCGATGAAGCGCTCGTCTGGAGTACGTTGTTCGACGTACACGTCGATCAACTTCTCGATCACGTCAGGCATTGCATCCTGGGCGAAGGATGGGCCGAGGATCTTGCCCAGGCTGGCATCGCGGCTGGCGCTGCCACCGAGGGAGACCTGGTAGAACTCTTCGCCTTTCTTGTCCACCCCGAGAATGCCGATATGGCCGACGTGGTGGTGACCGCAGGCGTTCATGCAGCCGGAAATGTTCAGGTCCAGCTCACCGATATCGAACAGGTAGTCCAGATCGTCGAAACGACGCTGGATCGATTCGGCGATAGGGATCGACTTGGCGTTGGCCAGGGAGCAGAAGTCACCGCCCGGGCAGCAGATGATGTCGGTCAACAGGCCGATGTTCGGCGTGGCGAAACCGTGCTCGCGCAACTCGCCCCACATGGCAAACAACTGGCTCTGTTCGACGTCGGCGAGAATGATGTTCTGCTCGTGGGAGGTGCGCAGTTGACCGAAGCTGTAGCGGTCGGCCAGATCTGCAATCGCGTCCAGCTGCTTGTCCGTCACATCGCCAGGGGCAACGCCGGTCGGTTTCAGCGACAGGGTCACGGCAACATAACCCGGCTTTTTGTGCGCCAGGGTGTTGCGGGTACGCCAGCGGGCGAAACCTGGATGCTGTTTGTCGAGTTCGGCCAGCTCTTCGGTCTGGTCGACCAGGGCTTTGTAGTCCGGGTCGACGAAGTGCTTGGCGACACGATGCACTTCGGCGTCGGTCAACGTGGTTTGGCCGCCGCGAAGGTGGGCCATTTCCGCGTCGACTTTTTCGGCGAACACTTCAGGTGTCAGTGCCTTGACCAGAATTTTGATCCGGGCCTTGTACTTGTTGTCACGACGGCCGTAGCGGTTGTAAACACGCAAAATGGCGTCGAGGTAGCTCAACAGGTCTTGCCACGGCAGGAACTCATTGATGAAGGCGCCGACCACCGGCGTCCGGCCCAGACCGCCACCCACCAACACCCGGAAGCCCAGCTCGCCAGCGGCGTTGTGCACCGGCTCAAGGCCGATATCGTGGACTTCAATGGCCGCGCGGTCCGAGGTCGAACCGTTGATGGCAATCTTGAACTTGCGCGGCAGGTAGGCGAATTCAGGGTGGAACGTCGTCCACTGGCGAACGATCTCGCACCATGGGCGCGGATCGATCAATTCATCGGCAGCGACACCGGCGAACTGGTCGGTGGTGACGTTGCGCAGGCAGTTACCGCTGGTTTGAATGGCGTGCATCTGCACGGTTGCCAATTCAGCCAGGATATCCGGGATGTCTTCCAGCGCCGGCCAGTTGAACTGCACGTTCTGCCGGGTGCTGATGTGGGCATAGCCCTTGTCATAGTCGCGAGCGATCCTGGCCATCATTCGCGCCTGGCGCGAAGTCAGTTGGCCATAGGGCACGGCAACCCGCAGCATCGGGGCAAAGCGTTGGATATAAAGACCATTTTGCAGGCGCAGGGGGCGGAATTCTTCTTCGCTCAGCTCGCCTGCCAGATAGCGTCGGGTCTGATCACGGAACTGCTTGACGCGGTCCTCGATGATCCGCTGATCGTACTCGTCATATACGTACATAGGTGTCCTGTTCTCAGGCTGCAAATCTGCGCGCACGGCCGCGCACTCCCAACGGAGCCGAGGCACGATACCAGTTTGCAGTTATGCGCAAAAGTGATGTTTGAGTATATGCAAAGAACCAAAACGACTAATGAGATTGAGTATTGTCTTACCCCCATTTGTGGTGCGGGCAATACTGGACTTAACTGTGCTCGAGTCTTTATGCAATCACCGATAAAACCGACAAGAGGCGATGCAATGAGCAACCCAACCAAAGCAAGGAAAAGCGACAGCAGTGTCGACGCGTGGGCGATTTTTTTTCTGATCATCCTGGTGGTATCGACCGCAGTGTTCTGGGTCAGCCATCAATAAGCGACCTGTCCGGGCCCTGAACCGACGATTGTCGGACAAAAACGGCAATGAAGCGAAGTTTGCCAGCATTTTGCCAGCTATAATGCGCGGCTAATTCCCGGGGCTCGGATGACCATGTTGAAGTTCCTCTGTGGTGCGTTGCTGGCGTTTGGCACGGTTTTCGGGCCTGCTGCGCAGGCGGAGTCAGTGTTGTTCCTGAATCCGGGAATCAGCACGGAAACGTTCTGGGTCAGCTATTCGCAATTCATGCAGGCTGCGGCCAAGGATCTTGGCATGGACCTGCAAATTCTCTATGCCGAGCGAGTGCCCGAGACCAATCTCAAGCAGGCTCGTGAAGCCCTTCAAGGGCCCAATCGTCCGGATTATCTGGTGTTCGTCAACGAGCAATATGTCGCTCCGGAAATCCTGCGCCTGTCCCAGAGTAGCGGCGTGAAGCTGTTTATCGTCAATAGTGGCCTGACGCCCGACCAGCTCAAGCTGTTGGGTGAGCACGGCAGCAAGTATCCCGACTGGATTGGCAGCATGGTGAACAATGATGATGACGCCGGTTACCTGATGCTCAAGGAGTTGATCCGTCAGCACGGCCCTGTGGCGTCAGGCCAGACCATCGATCTGTTGGCGTTCTCCGGGATAAAAATCACCCCGGCTGCACAGTTGCGTGAGCAGGGCCTGCGGCGGGCCCTGGCTGAGCATCCTGAAGTGCGATTGCGTCAGTTGGTGTATGGCGAGTGGAGTCGTGAGCGAGCCTATGAACAGGCCAGGCAACTGCTCAAGCGCTATCCGCAGACTGCATTGATATGGTCGGCGAACGACCAAATGGCCATGGGGGCGATGAAGGCGTTGGAGGAGGTGGGAGGCCTGCCTGGGAAAGATGTGTTGTTCAGCGCGGTCAACAGTTCGCCAGAGGTGTTGCAGGCGCGTGTCGATGGTCGTCTGAGTGCACTGGTCGCCGGGCATTTCACCCTCGGTGGCTGGGCCATGGTGCTGTTGCATGACCACGCCCAGGGGATCGATATCGCCCGCCACGGTGGTCGGACCCGACAAGTGCCTTTGCTGCAGCTGATCGACCGGCAGCAGGCGCAGCGTTTATTGGGACTCAAGCAAACCGGGGATTACAAAGTCGACTTTCGCGCACTCTCGGCACAAGGCAAGCCGTCCTCATACCGCTATCCGTTCAGCCTGCAACTATTGATGCGCTGACCAGCGCTTCAAACACCCGCCAAATGCAAGACCAGTTTCACGATACCGAACAGCGTCAGCGCGAAGACCGCCGTGAACAGGATACCCAGTATCACGAAGTGACTGGGTTTGCCGCGAGTGAAATCCCGGGCGCGATTCTTCCCGCTTTGCACGCCGAACGCAGCGGCCATCACACTTTGCAGCATCTGCCAGAAGGTCGGTGGCTTGTTCTTGGCTGGATCGTCCATAAATCCCTCGACACGGGTTGCGTGAAGAGAGCATAGACGTCCAGGGATGGTGTGGCGAGAGAGCTTGCTCCCTCGCCACAGGGTGTGGTCAGTTGTCGTAACCCAGGTTAGGCGCCAACCAACGCTCACTCACACTCAAGTCCTGACCCTTGCGCGCGCTGTAGCTTTGCACCTGGTCCTTGTCGATCTTGCCCACGGCAAAGTACTGCGCTTGCGGGTGGGCGAAGTACCAGCCGCTGACGGCCGCTGCCGGGAACATTGCGTAGTGCTCGGTGAGGAACACGCCGCTGCGGCCGGCTTTGAGTTCTGTCGCAGCAGGGTCCAGCAGCTTGAACAACGTGCCTTTTTCGGTGTGGTCCGGGCAGGCCGGGTAGCCGGGGGCAGGGCGGATACCGCTGTATTGCTCCTTGATCAGCGCTTCGTTATCGAGCTGTTCGTCCTTGGCATAACCCCAGTAGTCTTTGCGCACCTGCTGGTGCAACCACTCGGCGCAGGCCTCCGCCAGACGGTCAGCCAGGGCCTTGACCATGATCGAGTTGTAGTCGTCGCCCTTGTCCTGATAGGCCTTGGCCACTTCTTCGGCACCGATCCCGGCGGTGGTGATAAAACCGCCGACATAGTCGGTGATGCCGCTGTCTTTCGGTGCGACGAAGTCGGCCAGCGAGAAGTTCGGCTTACCGTCGGTCTTGATGGTCTGCTGGCGCAGATGATGCAGCTTGGCCAATGGTTGGCCGTCGTCGCCGTAGACTTCCAGGTCATCGTCCTGCACTTGATTGGCCGGCCAGAAGCCGAACACTGCACGGGCGCTAATGAGTTTTTCGTCGATCAGCTTGGCGAGCATTTCCTGAGCATCGGCAAATAACGAGGTGGCTGCTTCGCCCACGACTTCATCGGTGAGGATGCGCGGGTACTTGCCGGCCAGGTCCCAGGAAATGAAGAACGGCGTCCAGTCGATGTATTCGGCCAGAACCTTGAGGTCGATGTTGTCCAGTACCTTGGCGCCGGTGAAGGTCGGCTTGACCGGCTGGTAGCTGCTCCAGTCGAACTGCGGCTTCTTGGCGATCGCCACCGGGTAGCTCAAGCGTTCGGTACGGGCGCTGCGGTTGGCGGTGCGCTCGCGGACTTCGATGTATTCCAGGCGGGTCTTTTCGACGAAGCCGGGTTTCAATTCTTTGGACAGCAACTGGGTCGCCACGCCCACGGCGCGTGAGGCGTCGGTGACGTAGACCACCGCGTCGTTGCTGTACTTGGGCTCGATCTTCACCGCGGTGTGGGCTTTGGAGGTGGTCGCACCGCCGATCATCAGCGGCAGATAGAAATCCTGGCGCTGCATTTCGCGGGCGACGTGGACCATTTCGTCCAGCGACGGGGTGATCAGGCCGGAGAGACCGATGATGTCGCACTTCTGTTCTTTGGCCACCTGGAGGATTTTCTCCGCCGGCACCATCACGCCGAGGTCGACGATGTCGTAGCCATTACAGCCCAGCACCACGCCGACGATGTTTTTGCCGATGTCGTGTACGTCGCCCTTGACCGTGGCCATGAGAATCTTGCCCTTGGCTTGCGGTTTGTCGCCTTTTTCCAGCTCGATGAACGGGATCAGGTGGGCAACGGCCTGCTTCATGACACGGGCGGATTTCACCACCTGTGGCAGGAACATTTTGCCGGAGCCGAACAGATCACCGACGATGTTCATGCCGGACATCAGCGGGCCCTCGATCACTTCGATCGGGCGTGCGAACGACAGTCGCGACTCTTCGGTGTCTTCAATAATGTGTGTGGTAATGCCCTTGACCAGTGCGTGCTCCAGACGTCTGTTGACGTCCCAGCTGCGCCACTCTCCGGTTTCGGCTTCCTTGACGCTGCCGTCGCCCTTGTACTTGTCGGCGATGGCCAGCAGGGCGTCGGTGCCGTCCTGTGTGCGGTTGAGCACCACGTCTTCGACGGCGTCGCGCAGCTCGGCCGGGATCTGGTCGTAGATCTCCAATTGGCCGGCATTGACGATACCCATGGTCAGGCCATTGCGGATCGCATGCAGCAGGAACACCGAGTGGATCGCCTCGCGCACCGGGTTGTTGCCGCGGAACGAGAACGACACGTTGGATACACCGCCGCTGGTCAGCGCATGGGGCAGGTGGTCGCGGATATAGGCGCAGGCGTTGATGAAGTCGACCGCGTAGTTGTTGTGTTCTTCGATGCCGGTGGCGATGGCAAAGATGTTCGGGTCGAAGATGATGTCTTCCGGCGGGAAGCCCACTTCGTTGACCAGGATGTCATAGGAACGTTTGCAGATTTCCTTTTTGCGCGCTTCGGTGTCGGCCTGACCGGCTTCGTCGAAAGCCATCACCACCACTGCAGCGCCGTAGCGCTTGCACAGTTTGGCGTGATGAATGAACTGTTCGACACCTTCCTTCATGCTGATGGAGTTGACGATGCCTTTGCCCTGGATGCACTTGAGGCCAGCTTCGATGACTTCCCACTTGGAGGAGTCGATCATGATCGGCACGCGGGAGATGTCCGGCTCACCGGCGATCAGATTGAGGAAGGTCACCATGGCCTTCTTCGAATCGAGCATCCCTTCGTCCATGTTGATGTCGATCACTTGCGCGCCGGCTTCGACCTGCTGCAGGGCGACTTCCAGGGCTTCGGTGTAGTTGTCTTCACGGATCAGGCGGGCGAACCTCGCGGAACCGGTGATGTTGGTCCGCTCGCCGACGTTGACGAACAGCGACTCGCGATTGATGGTGAACGGTTCCAGGCCCGACAGGCGGCAGGCCTTCGCGATCTCCGGAATCGGCCGCGGTGCGTAGTTGGCCACCGCTTTGGCGATCGCCTCGATGTGCCCGGGGGTGGTGCCGCAGCAGCCGCCGACGATGTTCAGGAAGCCACTTTGGGCGAACTCTTCGATGACTTTGGCAGTGTCTGCCGGCAGTTCGTCGTATTCACCGAATTCGTTCGGCAGGCCGGCGTTCGGGTGCGCTGAAACGTAGGTGTTGGCCTTGTCCGACAGTTCTTCCAGGTACGGCCGCAGTTCACGGGCGCCAAGGGCGCAGTTCAGACCGACAGAGATCGGCTTGGCGTGGCTGATGGAGTTCCAGAAGGCTTCGGTAGTCTGACCGGACAGGGTACGGCCGGAGGCGTCGGTGATGGTGCCGGAAATCATGATCGGCAGTTCGACGCCCAATTCTTCATACACACCTTGCACGGCGAAGATCGCTGCCTTGGCGTTCAAGGTATCGAAGATGGTTTCGATCAGGATCAGGTCGGCACCGCCTTCGATCAGGCCTTTGGTGGCTTCGGTGTAGTTTTCCACCAGCTCATCGAAGGTCACGTTGCGGTAGCCCGGATTGTTAACATCCGGTGACAGCGAGCAGGTGCGGCTGGTCGGGCCGAGCACGCCAGCGACGAAGCGCGGCTTGTCCGGGGTTTCCAGGGTCTTGGCGTCGGCCACCTTGCGCGCCAGGCGCGCACCTTCTACGTTTAGCTCGTAGACCAGTGCTTCCATGCCGTAATCGGCCTGGGACACTTGGGTGGCGTTAAAGGTGTTGGTTTCGAGAATGTCGGCGCCAGCATCCAGATACGCCTTCTCGATCGCCCCGATCACGTCCGGGCGGCTAAGAATCAACAGGTCGTTGTTGCCTTTGACGTCGCTCGGCCAGTCAGCGAAGCGTTTGCCACGGTAGTCCTGTTCCTCGAGCTTGTAGCTCTGGATCATCGTGCCCATGCCGCCATCGAGAATCAGGATGCGCTCTTTGAGGGCTTGATGGAGAGCTTGAAGGCGAGCGCTGCGATCGGACATAGGACTACCTGGAAAGGCCAATACAAAGAACGGCGATGATAGCAAACCTGTGTGCTTTTAGAGCATGGCAGGCTTTTGCATGAATATCGCTCATGTTGGTGGCCGGGATAGACCGGTAGAATCGCGACGTTTTTCTATCGCCGGAACCAGGGACATGTCTTATCGCGTTGTCATCGGCAGTATTTTGCTGCTGTTAAGTTTCGCCGCCACAGCGCAAGGTCCGGCGCCAGCGATTTCCTATACCCGTGATATTCAACCGATCTTTACCGATAAGTGCGTGGCCTGCCATGCCTGCTATGACTCCGCCTGTCAGCTCAATCTGGGCAGTGGGGAGGGTGCGGCACGGGGCGCTACGAAAATGCCGGTCTATAACGGCCAGCGCAGTCAAGCCTCAAGGCCGACGCGGCTGTTCTACGACGCCTTTGGCAAGGCGGCCTGGCAGCGTGAGGATTTCTATTCAGTGCTCGATGCTCAGGGCAGCCAGGCGGCGCTGATGGCGCGAATGCTTGAACTGGGCCACAAAACGCCACTTCGGCCCAACGCGAAGTTGCCCGGGGAGATCGTTTTGGGCCTCGAGCGCGAGAACATGTGCCCAATGCCGGGCGAGTTTGACAGCTATGCCGGTGCACATCCCAAAGAGGGCATGCCGCTGGCGGTGACGGGCCTGACCGATCAGCAGTACCAGACCCTGCAACGCTGGTTGGCGTCAGGGGCGCCGATCGATGATCAAGACCTGGCGCCCAGTGCCCAGGAGGCGTTGCAGATTGTTCAGTGGGAAAGCCTGCTCAATGCCTCGGGCGCTCGGGAAAGCCTGGTCGCTCGATGGCTGTTTGAGCATTTGTTCCTGGCACACATCTATTTCAAGGGCGGTGAGCCGGGGCATTTCTTCCAATGGGTGCGTTCGCGTACGCCGCCGGGGAAGCCGATCGACCTGATCGCCACCCGTCGTCCAAATGACGACCCCGGTACTCAGATCTATTACCGCTTGTGGCCGGTGCAGGGTGTGATCGTGCACAAGACCCACATCACTTTTGGCCTGGGCCCGGCAAAAATGGCGCGGGTCAAAACCCTGTTCTACAGCGGTAACTGGCACGTCAATGCGTTGCCCGGTTACGGGCCGGAGCGGCGGGCCAATCCGTTCGAAACGTTCGAGGCGATTCCGGCGCAGGCGCGTTATCAGTTCATGCTCGATAATGCCGAATACTTTGTGCGGACCTTTATCCGTGGTCCGGTCTGCCGAGGGCAGATTGCTACTGACGTGATTCGCGACAACTTCTGGGCGTTGTTCCAGGCGCCGGAACATGACCTGTACATCACCAACCGCAACTACCGCACTAAGGCAACGCCGTTGCTGGCGATGCCGGGACAAAATGATGATGTCGGCAGTGTCTTGACCCTGTGGCACAACTATCGCGACAAGCGCAACGAATATGAAGCCTTGCGCCGGGACACCTACGCCGATGCGCCAGCGCCAAGCTGGTCGACCCTATGGGCCGGCAACGACAACGCCTTGCTGAGCATTTTCCGCCACTTCGACAGCGCCTCGGTGAACAAAGGCTTGATCGGTGACGTACCGCAAACGATGTGGCTGTTCGACTATCCGTTGCTGGAACGCACGTATTATCAGTTGGCGGTCAATTTCGATGTATTCGGAAACGTTTCCCACCAGGCCCAGACCCGTCTGTATTTCGACCTGATCCGCAACGGCGCCGAGCAGAACTTCCTGCGCCTGATGCCGGCCGATTCCCGGAACGATTATCTCGACGATTGGTACCAGAGCAGCGGCAAGTTCAAGATGTGGCTGGACTATGAAAGCATCGACAACGACAAACGCACCGCACTGAAGCTGGATGAAAAGGACCCGAAGCGCGATTTCGCCAACCAACTGCTGGCGCGCTACGGTGACTTGAACGCCAGGCCTGACCCGATCAATCGCTGTGACGGCGCGTATTGCTCACGGCCGAATATCGATCCGGCCCTGCAAGACGCCGAACAGGCCTTGAGTCGCCTGGTCTCGCGCCCGGCTGCGGGGCTTCGGGTCATCGATCAGTTGCCAGAGGCCACGATGCTGCGCATCGAGACCAAAAGCGGCAAGCGTGAGGTCTACAGCCTGCTGCGCAACCGCGCCCACAGTAACGTGGCGTTCCTGCTCGGCGAGGCGCTGCGTTATCAACCCGGATTGGATACGTTGACGATTTATCCAGGCGTACTCAGCAGCTATCCGAACTTCATCTTCAACATCCCGGCCGAGCAGGTTCCCGAGTTTGTTGCGCGAATGGAGAGCGCCAAGGATGCTGATCACTTCGAGAAAATCGTTGATCGCTGGGGGATTCGTCGCAGCCATCCACAGTTCTGGCAGTACTTCCATGACCTGACCGAGTACATTCGCGCAACCGAGCCGGTGGAAGCGGGCGTGCTGGACATGAACCGCTACGAGAACCTGTAATCGATGGTGACGATGGCCGGTTCTTTCCCGACAAAAATACTAGGACTTTGTCCGGCGCGATGATTGGCGTAAACTGCGTCCAAGCCTGCGAGGAGTTTCCATGACCGCTATTACCATTACCGATGCTGCCCACGATTATCTGGCTGATCTGCTTTCCAAGCAGAACACCCCGGGAATCGGCATCCGAGTCTTTATTACCCAGCCTGGCACCCAATACGCCGAAACCTGTATTGCCTATTGCAAGCCGGGCGAAGAAAAACCGGAAGATACCGCGCTGGGGCTCAAAAGCTTCACCGCTTATATCGATTCCTTCAGCGAAGCCTTCCTGGACGATGCCGTGGTTGATTACGCCACCGATCGTATGGGCGGCCAACTGACCATCAAGGCGCCAAACGCCAAAGTTCCGATGGTCAACGCTGACAGCCCGGTGAACGAGCGCATCAACTATTACCTGCAAACCGAAATCAACCCGGGGCTGGCCAGCCACGGCGGTCAGGTCAGCCTGATCGATGTGGTTGAAGACGGTATCGCCGTGCTGAAATTCGGCGGTGGTTGCCAGGGCTGCGGCCAGGCTGATGTCACCTTGAAGGAAGGCATCGAGCGCACACTGCTTGAGCGTATTCCGGAGCTTAAAGGTGTACGCGACGTCACCGACCATACGCAGAAAGAAAACGCCTACTACTAAGGTGTTCGCTGCAAACAGAAAAAACGGCGCCCCGTGAGCGCCGTTTTTTTATGCCTGGGATTTGAGGTGGTCATTAAATAGCCCTCGTATTGATCGTTCCCATGCTCCGCGTGGGAATGCAGCCCGGGACGCTCCGCGTCCCAGGAGCTGACGCAGAGCGTCCGTTGAGGTGTTCCCACGCGCGAGCGTGGGGACGATCATGTTCAGGGTCTGTACAAATGCGCATGCCCGGCACGATACAGCGACGATTCACTGAAATTGTCGCTGGCCAGCACCCGACCCACCAGGATGAGCGCGGTACGACGAAATCCCTTTGCCTGAACCTTTTCAGTAATATCAGCCAATGTGCCCACCACCCAATCCTGATCCGGCCAGGTGGCGCGATGAATCACTGCAATCGGGCAGTCCAGGCCATAGTGCGGGACCAGTTCGGCGATGATTTTCTCCAGATGATTGACCCCCAGATGAATCGCCATGGTCGCTCCATGCTGTGCCAGGCTGCCGAGTTCTTCCCCGGCCGGCATCGCCGTTTTGTCGGCATAGCGGGTCAGAATCACGCTCTGGGACACGTCCGGTAGCGTCAGCTCCGCGCCCAGCAGGGCCGCGCAGGCTGCGGTTGCCGTTACGCCAGGGATGATTTCAAAGGGAATATTCAACTCGCGCAAATAGCGAATCTGCTCGCCAATTGCGCCGTACAGGCTCGGATCGCCGGAATGCACCCGGGCCACGTCCTGACCTTTGCCATGGGCGGTCTTGATCAATTCAATGATCTGCTCCAGGTGCAATTCTGCACTGTTGATCACCTGTTCGGCCTGGTGGCCTTCCAGCACGGCAGCGGGCACCAGCGAGCCGGCATAGATGATGACCGGGCAACTGCGGATCAGCCGCTGGCCTTTGACGGTGATCAGTTCCGGGTCGCCGGGACCTGCGCCGATAAAGTAGACGGTCATGGCTGTTTCCTGTGCAAAGTCGTGTCGGCAATGCTTCAGATGAAGATTGCTCATGATCAAGGGCGGGGATTATCGGGGATTTTACGGCGCAGATGCCAATGCAAAGGTGGCCTGGGCGTATTTCTGTCGCGAGATCAGCAGTTTGGCCGGGCTTTGCGTCAGATGCTCGGCCAGTGCCAGCGCAGCGCTTTCGGCCACGCCATAGCAACCGGTGCGTTCAAATGCGATCTCTGAGCGATGACTCAGTTGTGGCTCATAGGCAGCGAGCTGTGCACTGCTGAAGAATGTCAGCGGCAACGCCAATTGCGCAGCCAGCTCAAGCAGGCCAGGCTCCTCTCGTTTCAGGTCGATACTGGCCAGGGCCTGGATCGCTTGCAGATCGATGTGGTGAGCCTGCAACGCCTGATCGAGCAACGCCTGTAGCGTGGCGGCGGGGCAGCCACGCTGGCAGCCCAGGCCGACTACCAGGGTCGGCGCTGTGCTGATGTCAGTCATGCGCGGTATTGGCCTTCGCTTTTGCGACGGAACAACCAGGCGCTGATCAGGCCCAGGGCCAGCCAGAACGCGGCGTTGGTCAATTGCGAAGCGATTTTGAATTGTGCTTCGAGCGCTTCCGGCGCCAGGCTGGAATGCACCTGCGGTTGCGGCGCGCCAATGATGTGCGGTACCGCCAGAATTGCCACGCCGAGAATCTTCAATAGCCAGTGTTTGCCAAACACGATCAGCGCAATGCCGACAGCGGTGGACGCCGCGGTCCCGGCCCACCAGGTCTGCCGTTGCAGCAGGTCAGCGGCGGCAGTGCCGGGCAGCTCCGGCGGCAGGCCCATGGTCGGTGCCAGGCAGAAGGTCGCGTAACCGGCCAGGCCCCAGAGCAAACCTTCGGACGTGCGACCCGGAGCGCGCAGGGTATAGAGACCCGCAAGCATCAGGGCGAAACCGACGGCCACCACCAGATTGCCACCGGTGGTCGAGAGCACGCGCTGCCAGCCGTCCTCCGGCTCCCAGGCTTCGGCATCATGGGTATGACCGGCCATGGCGCCTTCAGCGTGTTCGTGGACTTCGGCGGCCGGGGCCTTTTCATAGGTTTCCGCCTGGAGAATCAGCGGCGCGACCCAGAAGCTTTGCAGCAAGGTCAGCAACAAGGCCGCGAGCAGCCCTGTGAAACCTGCGGTTTGCGCAATACGCTTGATCATGTCAGCAGGTCTCAATGGCACGGAAAAGCGGAGCTGTGACGGGTGTCGTGGGCGGCGTTGTGCACCGCTTCGATATGCGAGAAACCGGCGAAATACACCAGGCACGCGCCCAGAATCGATGCGCCGATGGCGGCAATCAGACGTTGGCTCAGGGTGGACGTGGTGCTGGCGGTGCCTGCGTGGCGGGTGCTGCTGATGATCGACATGGCGCTTCCCTCTGATGTGTCAGCGGGTGAATCGAGCGCATGAAAACCCCTGCGAGACAGGCTCGCAGCGGTTCAAACAGCGCCCGCCCACCGCGGGTTTGTTATTTCAGTATTGCGGGCCGGTCTCCGGGCTCACGAGGGGTTTGGGCCAGTGCCTTCACCTGCAAGAGTCACCTTCCCATGCCGAACTGCTGGCACAGTGGATCTGACTCTTCGCTCGCTTACCGTTGCGGGGGCAGCACCGGACTGATCAAGGCTTTGAGTAAAGCACATGACTCACCGGTTTCCCGTTTCACCCTGTGAAGGGCACCCGTAACAAGTTGCGTAGGAGAGCATGGGCGGGGGATGAGAGTCAATTGGCAAGGTTTCTCACTTGTTGGACCGAGGCGCTTCCATCGCGAGCAAGCTCGCTCCTACAAGGGGACCGCGATTGAATGTAGGAGCGAGCTTGCTCGCGATGGCGTCGTCACAGTCACCATAGATCTCTGTCCGGACATTGACCCGCCCCCAAGCGATGCGTAGCCTTGCGCTTTCGAGGTTCTTCGGCACTCTCGCCGAAGCTAAGAAGGGAACGCGGTCAATGCCGCGGCTGCCCCCGCAACTGTGAACGGTTCCGTTTCTGCCATGCCACTGCACCCTCTATCCATAGAGCGAGCGGGAAGGCGCAGAAATCGCCAGTCGAAAGACCGGCAGGCCGTCAGCCAGGAGACCTGCCTCGTACCAGATTCTCACTACAACCGGGCGGGGTGATCCGGTGGCGAAATCTTCCGCGCCCATCGGTGTGGTTGTCGTCCCGTATGCCCGCCACCTTGCCAAAGGGCATCCGATGAAAACACTGGCCAAACTTCCCGTCACCATCGTCACCGGCTTCCTCGGCTCGGGCAAAACCACCTTGCTGCGGCATATGCTTGATAACGCCCAGGGCCGCCGCATTGCAGTGATCGTCAACGAATTTGGCGAGCTGGGCATCGACGGCGAAATTCTCAAGCAATGTTCCATCGGTTGCACTGAAGAAGAGGCCAGCGGCCGGGTCTATGAACTGGCCAACGGTTGCCTGTGCTGCACCGTCCAGGAAGAGTTCTTCCCGGTGATGCGCGAGCTGGTTGCCCGTCGCGCCGACCTGGATCACATCCTCATCGAAACCTCTGGCCTGGCGCTGCCCAAACCGCTGGTGCAAGCCTTCCAGTGGCCGGAAATCCGCAGTGCCTGCACTGTCGATGCAGTGATCACGGTGGTCGACAGCCCGGCCGTGGCCGCCGGCACCTTCGCTGCGTTCCCGGATCAAGTCGACGCCCAGCGCAAGCTTGACCCGAACCTGGACCACGAATCACCGCTGCACGAACTGTTCGCCGACCAGCTGGCCAGCGCCGACCTGGTGATCCTCAACAAAGCCGACCTGATCAGCCCTGAAGACCTGGCCAAAGTGCGCCTGGAAGTCGCCGAAGAACTGCCGCCAGCAGTAAAAATCATCGAAGCCAGCAGCGGTCGCTTGCCTCTGGAGGTTTTGATTGGTCTGGGCGCCGGTTCCGAAGAGCATATCGACAGCCGTCACAGCCACCACGACCATCATCACGACGGTGATGCCGATAGTGAAGGGCATGATGACCATGACCACGACGCCTTCGATTCCATTTCCATCGAACTGCCCCAGGCCGACGAAAGCCTGCTGCTGGATGCCCTGACCCAGTTGGTGGTTCAGCACGGCATTCTGCGGGTCAAAGGTTTCGCCGCGGTTGCGAACAAGCCGATGCGCTTGCTGATCCAGGGCGTGGGCACGCGCTTCGACAGACATTTCGACCGTGCCTGGCGCGCCGATGAGCCGCGTGCAACACGCCTGGTACTGATTGGCCAGGAACTGGATGCCGCTCTGATCGAAGCGCAATTGCGCGCCGCACTCGGCGCCTGAGCCATGCACCTGCTCAGGACCCAGCCCGGAGGTTTCGTGTCGGATGACAACATTGCCGACCTTGGACAAACCCCCGCCGAGCTGGTGATCCTGTGCAGCGGCGATTCCAGCCTGGCGCTGCTCGCCGAAGCCGCGCAGCAATTACCGGACGACTACCCGAGCCTGCGTCTGGCCAACCCGATGCAGGTACAGAACCACGCCTCGGTCGACCTGTACGTCGACGAAGTCTTGTGTCACGCCAAAGTCATTCTGATCTCGCTGCACGGCGGGATCGGTTATTGGCGTTACGGCATCGAGCGTCTGGTGCAGCTGGCCGAGAAGGGCGTGCAACTGATTCTGGTGCCCGGCGACGATCGTCCCGACCCGGAACTGAGCGACCTGAGCACGGTGGTCGCCGAAGACCGCGATCGGCTTTGGCACTTCCTGCGTCAAGGTGGTTTGGGCAACGCGCTGGACCTGTATCGCTGCCTGGCCAGTCGCTGGCTGGATCGCGATTACCCATGGGCCGAACCACAAATCCTGCCGCGTACGGCGATTTACCATCCGCGCAAAAGCAGCGCCACGCTCAGCGATTGGCAAGCCGACTGGCACGCTGATCAACCCGTGGCGGCGGTGTTGTTCTATCGCTCGCACCTGCAGGCGGCGAACACCGCTTTTATCGATGTTTTCTGCCAGCGCTTGCAGGCGGCGGGGCTTAACCCGTTGCCGATTGCGCTGGCCAGTTTGAAAGAGCCTGGCTGCCTGGCGATGGTCGAAGATTGGCTGGACGAGGTCGAGGCTGGGGTGATTCTGAACACCACCGGTTTTGCCCAGTCCAGTCCTGAAGCACCGCATCTGCGGCCTTTCCGGCGTAATATCCCGGTGATCCAGGCGATCTGCGCCCAGGACAACGAGCCCGGCTGGCGCGCCAGCGAGCAGGGCCTCGGGCCGCGAGACCTGGCCATGCATATCGCTTTGCCGGAGCTGGACGGGCGCATCATCAGTCGGCCCATCAGCTTCAAGGACCTGGCCTGGCGCAGCGAGCGCAGTCAGTCCGATGTGGTCTGCTACCGACCTGCGCCTGCGCGTATGGACTTCGTCGCCGAACTGGCGCGGCGCTGGATTGATCTGGCGCGGGTACCGAATGGCGAAAAGCGTATCGCGCTGATTCTTGCCAACTACCCGACCCGTGATGGCCGGATCGGCAACGGCGTGGGCCTCGACACCCCGGCCGCTGCGCTGAATATCCTGCGGGCGCTGCACGCTGAGGGCTATCCGCTGCCGGCGCAACTGCCTGAAAGTGGCACAGCGCTGATTCAGCAATTGCTTGGCGGGGTCAGCAATGATCTGGAGAGCATCGACCAGCGGCCATGCCAGCAAAGCCTGGCACTGGACGACTATTGCTTGATGTTCAATTGCCTGCCCGAAGCCAATCGCAACGCGGTGCTTGAGCGCTGGGGCGCGCCTGAAAGCGATCCGATGTTCCGCGGCGGGCGGATGATGATCGCAGGTCTGCGTTTTGGCCTGACTTTCGTTGGCATTCAACCGGCGCGGGGCTATCAGGTCGACCCGAGCGCGGTCTATCACGACCCGGACCTGGTGCCGCCTCATGGCTATCTGGCGTTCTATTTCTGGTTGCGACAAACCTACGGCACCCATGGGGTAATCCACGTCGGCAAGCACGGCAACCTCGAGTGGTTGCCGGGCAAGGGCGTCGGTCTTTCGGAAAACTGCTGGCCGGATGCGCTGCTGGGGCCATTGCCGAACATCTATCCGTTTATTGTCAATGACCCGGGTGAGGGCGCCCAGGCCAAGCGTCGCACCCAGGCGGTAATCATCGATCACCTGATGCCGCCGTTGACCCGCGCTGAAACCTACGGCCCGCTGCGCGATCTCGAGTTGCTGGCCGACGAGTATTACGAAGCGCAGTTGCTTGATCCGCGCCGAGCCCGGGAGTTGCAGCGCGACATTCTGAAACTGGTGCGCGAAACCCGGATCGACCGCGAACTGCAACTGGACGAAAAGCTCGACAGCGACGCTGACGCGGCGATCTGGCTGCCGCGTCTGGACACCTATTTGTGCGACTTGAAGGAGTCGCAGATCCGCGATGGCTTGCATGTGTTCGGCGAGTCGCCAACCGGCCGCTTGCGCATCGATACCCTGTTGGCGTTACTGCGTATTCCCCGTGGCGATGGACGCGGTGCGCAGTCGAGTTTGCTGCGAGCCTTGGCCAAGGCCTTCGAACTGGGTTTCGATCCGCTGGACTGTGTGTTGGCTGATCCCTGGACCGGACCGCGACCGGTTGAACTGCAGACGCTGAGCAATGAGCTTTGGCGCACCACCGGCGATAGCCGTGAGCGCCTCGAGCTGTTTGCCGCGCAGTTGATCGAGCGGGTGTTAAGCGCTGATGTCGACACGTTGAACGAACCGGGCTGGGCCGAGGTGAAGGCAATTATCGAAAGCCTGCGCGAAGTCGTTGCGCCGCGTCTGGACGCCTGTGGCCCGGCAGAAATGCGCGGTCTGCTGGATGCCCTGAGCGGGCGTTTCGTTCCGGCGGGCCCCAGTGGTGCGCCGAGCCGCGGGCGGCTGGATGTATTGCCCACCGGGCGTAACTTTTTCTCGGTGGACGTGCGTAACCTGCCGACCACCACTGCCTGGCGTATCGGCTTTCAGTCGGCGAACCTGATTCTTGAGCGGCATTTGCAGGATCACGGCGACCACCTGCGTCAGCTTGGGCTTTCGGTCTGGGGCACGGCGACCATGCGTACCGGCGGTGACGATATCGCCCAGGCCATGGCGTTGATGGGTGTGCGTCCGGTGTGGGCCACTGGCAGTCAGCGGGTCGACGATTTCGAAATCCTGCCTCTGAGCTTGCTGGACCGGCCGCGGGTTGATGTCACCTTGCGGGTTTCCGGGTTCTTCCGCGATGCCTTCGCCAACCTGATCCGTTTGTTCGATGCGGCGGTGCAGGCCGTTGCCGCGCTGGACGAGCCGGATGACATGAATCCGCTGGCGGCCAAAGTCCGCAGTGAGCGTGAAGCGCTGTTGCAGTCCGGGCTGGATGAGGACGCCGCAACGCGTCAGGCCGGCTGGCGAATATTCGGCGCCAAACCCGGCGCCTATGGCGCGGGCGTACAGGGCGCCATCGACGGTCGCTTGTGGCAAAGCCGCGAAGACCTGGCTGAGGTCTATCTGAATTGGGGCGGCTACGCCTATGGCGGTTCCGATGAAGGCACCGCGGCGCGCGAGCAATTCGCTCAGCGTTTGAGTCAGGTTCAGGCAGTGCTGCAAAACCAGGACAACCGCGAGCATGACTTGCTTGATTCCAATGACTATTACCAATTTCAGGGCGGCATGCTCGCCGCCGTGGAAAGCCTCGGCGGTGAGCCGGTCGCAAGCTACCATGGCGACCATAGCCAGCCCGATCTGCCGAAGATCCGCACCTTGAAGGAAGAGCTGAACCGGGTGATCCGTTCCCGGGCGGCGAACCCGAAGTGGATCGAAGGGGTCAAGCGTCACGGCTATAAAGGGGCTTTCGAACTGGCGGCGACCGTGGATAATCTGTTCGCGTTCGACGCCACCACGCAGTTGATCGACGATCATCAGTACGCCTTGCTGGCCGATGCCTATTTGCTCGATCCCGCGACCCGTGATTTTGTCCGGCAGCACAACCCGCATGCCCTGCGCGACATGACCGAACGCATGCTCGAAGCCCAGCAGCGTGGAATGTGGAGCGACCCGGGTGAGTATCGTGAGGCGCTGGAGAACTTGCTGCTGGATATAGAAGAAGACACCTGACCTGGAGTGAGCACCGATTGTTCCCACGCTCTGCGTGGGAATGCCTCAACGGACGCTCCGCGTTCGGCGCTTAATGTGACGCAGAGCGTCACGGGCTGCATTCCCACGCAGAGCGTGGGAACGATCACACAGACGACACATGACCCGACCCAACCGAGACCCGAACATGAGTGACACCCCACATTTTCCACTCTGCGCCGTGGTCGGTGCTGATGCCTTGAAGCTGGCGCTGTGCTTGACGGCTATCGATCCGAAGATTGGCGGCGTGCTGATCGAAGGCCCGCGTGGCATGGCCAAGTCGACCCTGGCCCGTGGTCTGGCGGACCTGTTGGCCAGCGGGCAATTTGTCACCTTGCCGTTGGGTGCCACTGAAGAGCGCCTGGTGGGTACGCTGGATCTGGACGCGGCCCTTGGCGAAGGCCGGGCGCAGTTTTCTCCCGGCGTGCTGGCCAAGGCCGACGGCGGGGTGTTGTATGTCGATGAAGTGAATCTGTTGCCCGACCATCTGGTGGACTTGCTGCTGGACGTGGCCGCCAGCGGCATTAACCTGATTGAGCGCGACGGGATTTCCCATCGGCATTCGGCGCGGTTCGTGCTAATCGGCACCATGAACCCGGAAGAAGGCGAATTGCGCCCGCAGTTGCTCGACCGTTTTGGCTTGAACGTCGCCTTGAGCGGGCAGACGCCGCCGACTGAACGTGGCCAGATCATCCGTCGTCGGCTGGACTTCGACAGCGATCCGCAGGCGTTTTGTGCGCAGTGGGAAACCCAGCAGCATGCACTGCGCGAACGCTGCCAGCAGGCGCGCTCGGCCTTGGCCAGCATTCCCCTCGATGATCAGGCCTTGGCACACATTACCGAACGCTGCTTTGCCGCTGGTGTCGATGGGCTGCGTGCCGATCTGGTCTGGCTGCGCGCGGCTCGCGCCCATGCCGCTTGGCGAGGCGTGCAGGCGATTACCGAAGAAGATATCGACGCGGTGGCCGAGTTTGCCTTGCGCCATCGTCGCCGCGAGCATTCGCCGCCTGCGCCAAGCCAGGCCAACGCCCCACAGTCTCAATCTGCACAGAATCCCAACCCGACCGAAGGCCAGGGCCAATGGGGCGAAATGCCTGCACCTGCGTTGCCGGTCGGCGCTCGACGAGAAGTCCCGAGCTGGCCAAAAAAGCCCTAGGCATTCGCCCTCGATCTGATGCGGGGGCGGATGCCAGGCCCCGTGCGGGACGGCTGGACAATGGCAGGCAGGGCAAGAGTCGTGCGGCGCGCAACGGTTCAATCAATTGGCCCGGCACCTTGCTCAATGGCCGTCCGAACCAGCGTGAGGATTTGCTTTACCGTCTGCGCAGCCGTTCGCCCCATGAGCTGTGGCTGGTGATCGTCGACGCCTCGGCCTCGACTCGCCGTCATCAGGCCCTGAGCGACGCCAAAGGATTGTTGGCGCAGCTGTTCGATGACGCTTACCGGCACCGGGCGCGCCTGGCGTTGCTGACTGCCAGTGGCCACTCGCCGAAATGGCAGGTGCAAGGCCTGAAAGCTTCGCGCGGTCTGCGAGGCTGGCTTGATGCGTTGGGGGCGGGTGGTGGCACGCCGTTGCTGGCGGCTCTGGAGCAAGCGAGCGAGTGGCTGGCATTCAGGCAAAAGCGCTTTGCGGCGGAGCAGCAGCGGCTGTTGTTGTTGACTGACGGCCGCTTGAAGAACTGGCCGGCGCTGCCGATGCTCAATTGTTCAGGATTGTTGGTGGACATCGAGAGAGGTCCGATTCGGCTTGGGCGGGCCAGGGAGCTGGCGACGCAGTTGCAGGCGGATTATCGGCATATTGATGATTTGCTGCCGGGTTGAAATCTCCATGCCCTGAAACACAAAAGCCCCGTCACAAGGACGGGGCTTTTGCTTAAAGCGGCAAACTAAATCAGAACACCACGCCCTGGCTGCGCAGGTAGTCGTCGTAGGTGCCGCTGAAGTCGATCACACCGCTCGGGCTCAGCTCGATGATGCGGGTCGCCAGGGACGACACGAACTCACGGTCGTGGCTGACGAAGATCAGCGTGCCCGGGTAGTTTTCCAGCGCCAGGTTCAGCGCTTCGATGGATTCCATGTCCAGGTGGTTGGTCGGTTCGTCCATCACCAGTACGTTCGGCTTCTGCAGGATCAGCTTGCCGAACAGCATGCGGCCTTGCTCACCACCGGAAATCACCTTGACCGACTTGAGGATCTCGTCGTTGGAAAACAGCATGCGGCCCAGGGTGCCACGTACCAGCTGCTCGCCGCCTTGAGTCCAGCGACCCATCCAGTCGAACAGGCTGGATTCGTCTTCGAAGTCCGAAGCGTGGTCCTGTGCGTAGTAGCCGATTTCCGCGGCGTCGGTCCATTTCACGCTACCGGCATCCGGGCTCAGGTCGTTGACCAGGGTACGCAGCAGGGTGGTTTTACCGATCCCGTTCGGGCCGATGATCGCCACGCGCTCGCCGGCCTCAACGGTGAAGCTGAAGTCCTTGAACAGTGTCTTGCCATCAAAGCCTTTGGCCATACGCTCGACGATGACCGCCTGGCGATGGAGCTTCTTGGTCTGCTCGAAACGAATGAACGGGCTGACCCGGCTCGACGGCTTGACTTCGGCCAGCTGGATCTTGTCGATCTGCTTGGCGCGGGAAGTGGCCTGCTTGGCTTTCGAGGCGTTGGCCGAGAAGCGGCTGACGAACGATTGCAGTTCCGAGATCTGCGCCTTCTTCTTGGCGTTGTCCGAGAGCAGTTGCTCGCGGGACTGGGTGGCCACGGTCATGTACTCGTCATAGTTGCCCGGGAACAGGCGCAGCTCGCCGTAATCCAGGTCAGCCATGTGGGTGCAGACACTGTTAAGGAAGTGTCTATCGTGGGAAATGATGATCATGAGGCTGTTACGCTGGGTCAGAACGTTTTCCAGCCAGCGGATGGTGTTGATGTCCAGGTGGTTGGTCGGTTCGTCGAGCAACAGCACTTCAGGGTCGGAGAACAGAGCCTGAGCCAGCAACACCCGCAGTTTCCAGCCCGGCGATACTTCGCTCATCGGGCCATTGTGCTGCTCGATGCCAATGCCCAGGCCCAACAGCAGCTCACCGGCACGGGATTCAGCGGTGTAGCCGTCCATCTCGGCGAACTCGGTTTCCAGCTCGGCCACGGCCATGCCGTCTTCTTCGGTCATTTCCGGCAGCGAGTAGATGCGATCGCGCTCGGCCTTGACCTTCCACAACTCTTCGTGACCCATGATCACGGTGTCGATCACGGTAAATTCTTCGTAGGCGAACTGGTCCTGGCGCAGCTTACCCAGACGTACGTTCGGCTCCAGCATCACCTGGCCACCGGAAGACTCCAGGTCGCCACCGAGGATTTTCATGAAGGTCGATTTGCCGCAACCGTTGGCGCCGATCAGGCCGTAACGGTTACCGGCGCCAAATTTGACCGAAACGTTCTCGAATAACGGCTTGGCGCCGAACTGCATCGTGATGTTAGCTGTGGAGATCAATTACCTTACCTATCAATGGTTTAGAGCTGGCCGTTTTCTACTGATACCGATTTGATACCAATCTGGAGCTTTTCCAGTTCGGTCCAGTCTGAGCTTGAGCTGAGCCAGCGGGCATACGTCGACAGCAACATTTGGACGCTGTGGCCAAGTTGCTGAGCAATAAATGCGGGGTTCATATTGGACATTAAGCATATTGTCGCATATGTGTGACGGCAGTTGTACGGCGGCCGGTAACGGATTTTCAGCTCTTCAAGCGCCGGTCCCCACTGTTTATGCAGGTCTGAGGTCTGTTTCACGTACTCGCTGTTCTTGGACGGAGGGAACACATAGGGGAATTCCTTGATCTTTCCTGCCCCTTTTTTCGACGATCGGCATACTGCTTAGCGAACTCCAGCGCATGAAGCGCGCGAGAGTTGAGCAGCACGAACCGATCCTTGCCCGTCTTCGTGCGCTTCTCGACCTCGCCGAGGGCGATCGTCCGGTATACGTGGACTTGTCGTTTCTCAAGGTCGACAGCGTCCCAGCGGAGCGCCAAAGCTTCAGACAGCCGGAGCCCCGTGAAAAAAGCGAACTCAAAGAAAGCGGCGTATATGCCGCTTGGCCAGTGCGATGTTTGGTACAGGAGGTCGATGATCTTATTGGCTTCATCCAGGCTGAATGGATCGATCTCCTTACGTGATCGTTTCGGCAGAAGGTGGTTATTGAGTGGCCTTGGTGATGGCTTCTTCTGCGGCGCCGGTGATGACCAGCTTCGTTGCCATCGAGCGCTCGACACTCAGCGGTTAGGTGATTCGGTTTTCTGTGGGCATAGGGATACCTCATTGGCATAGTGGCGCCACCACTCAGGAGATCATTGGATGAAGATATGGATTGTCATTTTTGTTCTATGGACGGGGATCGCCTTGGCAGAGCCTACGAAGGCGGTTGATTCCGCGTTCAACCATGACTTTTCGAATATCGGTAGCAGCCGGAACCTGACGAAAGCGGACCTTGCTTGGCATACGCTCAACACCTACGGCTGGGACTGCGAGCAGGTCGTTGATGTACAGCTGGCGGAACCAGGCAAGAGGTATTCAGTCATTACCCGCGCAAATGCTCGCAGGCTCCGGGTATACCCGCGCAGTGATGCTCATCCGATAATTACCAACATGAAAGGTCAGCTTGATTGAAGCTGCTGCAAAATCCGCATTCCAATCCGGCGAACGTTGGTGGTCGCGTTCCTGTTATAGGTCGCTCGGCAGCTATGCGCTGGCGAGATTCGAGTTTTTGGGCTATTTGTTGAGGATTCGGCATGCCGCCGAACCAAGGAGGCCGCGGATGAAAAGCAAGCCTACGATCAAGGAAATTGCTGAAGCCACTGGACTTACAGAGAATGAAGTAGGAGCCTACTTTGCCGACTCGGAGCTAAGGCCTGATGGTACGTGGCTCATCTACTTTGACCCCGGTATATTTGATGACCCTCTCATTTCAGAACGCCTGCGCGATGACCTGAAAGGATTCTTTACTTACAAGATGCCATTTAAGGCTGTTTAAAAATAGGTGAGGGTGGGTTAGGCGGCTTCCGGCGCCACCTTCAGCTCTACGGTGACTGTAGTGTTCTGGCTTGTCGTCCCTAAAAGCTCAGCCATTCTCGCCTCCGACACCTTGTCCGCTTCGAGGGCAACGGCCTGTTTCTGCTCACTCGCCATAATCCACCTCGGTTTCTTGTTTAACTCTGAACGTGATCTATCTCGATGCCGCGCGCTGCTGCTTCGGGGGGGCTGTGGGTATGGGGATACTTCGCTGATTGGCGTGACTGTTGGAAGTGGGCTATTAGTTGATCACTTGCACCCGGCCGGAGACCGAAATGGGCTTAGCATCCGAAAGGCCGTATCCCGTGAATTACGTTCATCCGAATGGGGGGAAAGCAACGATCGACTTCATTTGGGGGAGGCAAACAGTTCGACGCCGAGGGTCATTATCATCTGGCTCAATGAATGCGCAAGCTACGTGAGGGTTGGCTTAGAGTCAGGCGCCTGGAGTACATTAGGTGATGCTCGACAGTGCGGTATTGAGTTGGCATCCAGATTACTTGGCCGTGGGAACTGACAGGCGCTTAGGAGTGGCTCATGTTGTGCTTGAACTGCTCGGAAGATGCGCGAAGGATTGAATCCGGAATGGATGGCGTTGAACTAATCTGCCCAGAGTGCGGGCATTTTGGCGTATCTGGCATCGTAATGAAGGAGAGAAGCGAGCGAAAATTTGATGTTGAGCAAACTAAGCTCTGGCTTCATCGCGAGCGTGAGATCAACCCTGACCGGTGTCCTGTTATAAATAGCTCGAACGTTATCTGGGCGTCAGAGCCCTAACCATCTCCGCTTATTGAGGCGTTTTTCACTTCGATTTGGCGCAGTGCCTGCTGCACCGCGGCGATGATCCGGTACAGATACTGATAACGTGGGTTAGGGCCCGGTCAGCGGCGTACCACCACTCTTCACCGAAGATCGAGGACATCAAGCTGTCTGGGCAGCCTGCGAGACTCCCGACATTGCTCAAAACATCTGCAGTTCCCGGGCTTCGTCCTTGTCCAGGTTGTCGTAATCGAGGCTCCGGCCACGCCGGCGTTCAATGACGATCTTGCGAACCATCTTTTGCAGTGCCTGACCGCTGAACTGCGTTGCGTGCAGCTCGGTGCCTCGCACCAGGCAACCAGCCAGATACTGCTCATCGCAGCCGCAGAAAAACTCGGCGACAGTGCGAGACCCCATGCCTCCCCAGTAGGCCGACCATGACTCGCCGTAACGTTCGAGGGGGATCTTGCCTTGGCGAGTCACGTACTCCGAATTGTCCGGCTGCGGGATTGATCGAGAGCCCAAGTCCTCGGCGGACACCATCACTGGGTCGAGCCGCTTTGCGCCGGAGATGACCAGCTTCGTTACCCGCAGCGCCATATCGGCCGAACGCAACGCAGTTTGCTGATTATCTGTTACGACGCGGGTTGTTTGCGGTTCGGGCGTAAAATAGCAGGGCTACCTCACTAAAAGGAGCCGCAAATGAACGCCGACCAAATGAACAAACGGACGGCTGGGGAAAGAGTCGTTTGGGATCAGTATTTTTGTGCTGCGTTGATTGCGGAAAGCAATCTGACGGCACCGGTTGTAGGAGGGTCTAATCACGATGACAGGCAGAACCTGTTAGTTGAAAGGGCCAACGCTCTCGCCGACAAGATGATGGAAAGCAGAAAATAACCGGAGCCCAGCCATCGCGCTGGGCTTTTCACATCTGGAGCCACCATGGCCTTCTACGACGAAATGGCCGTG
This sequence comes from Pseudomonas sp. GW821-FHT02H09, assembly GCF_059421425.1. Classification (NCBI taxonomy): domain Bacteria; kingdom Pseudomonadati; phylum Pseudomonadota; class Gammaproteobacteria; order Pseudomonadales; family Pseudomonadaceae; genus Pseudomonas; species Pseudomonas sp. GW821-FHT02H09. Next base: position 161,933 of record NZ_JBWKVA010000008.1, on the reverse strand, counting down.
ATGGCTCTGGAGATGATCGCAGAGTTCGGCCAGCCCCTTCTGCTGCGAAACACGAACCCCGCCGGTGCGCCGCTGATATTCGAAATTCAAGGGAGGCGCTGATGAGCGTTCCGACAATCACTGCTCTGCCTGCGCCGCCCGCCCGAACTGAAGCGCCGAGGGACACCCGCGCGGCGATGTTCGATGACGACGATAATCCTACGCACGATCCGGGCAAGGATCAGTGCAAGGGCGGCCTGAAGTCCTGCAAGTTGCGTTTTGGTCGGAACAACGAACTCAACCACGGCGGTTTCCCGGCCGTTTCCCTGATTGCCCGGAGCTGACTCATGCGCAAGCACATCCTGAGCGCAATAAAGACGCATGCGGCCACCGAGTACCCGAAGGAGTGCTGCGGCCTTTTGCTGGCGATCGGCCGAAAGCAGCAGTACTTTCCTTGTCGGAACATCGCAACCAAGCCGAACAAAGAGTTCCAGCTTGAGCCTGAGGACTATGCCGCGGCGGAGGATCTAGGCGAGGTGATCGGCATCGTTCATTCGCATCCGGACGCCACTAGCCGACCGTCATCGCACGACCTGGCCATGTGCGAGGCCACAGCCTTGCCCTGGCATATTTTGAGCTGGCCCGAGGCGGATCTGCGCAGCATCACCCCGACCGGCAACATGCCGCTGTTGAAGCGTCCGTTTGTGCAGGGTGCGTGGGACTGCTGGCAGGTTTGCGCAGACTGGTACAAGCGTGAATGGGGCCTTGAATTTGAAGCCTTCCAGCGCACTGATGGCTGGTGGGAGAGTGCCGAAAACACCCGCTTACACGAGGCCGGTTATGAAGCCGCCGGCTTCTACCGCGTCGACCAGCCACAGCGCGGCGACATGATCGTTATGGCGGTCGGCCGAACGGCTCACCCCAACCATGCAGGGATCTACCTTGGCACCGATCCAGCGCTGCCCGGTGAAGAGTCGGAGGTGTTCGGCCCGGGTCCTTTCCTGCTGCATCACCTGTACGGGCGGCCATCTGAAGTGATCGTCTTCGGCGGGCCTTGGCATGATCGGACGCGCCTGATTCTCAGGCACAAAGATGCGCAACCAACCACATGATGCGGCATCCTGAGTCCTGTCCGCGCCGAAATTGGCGCAATCCCAGTCCTTGGGCTTGCAGGCAAAGGACTGGGGTTATGCGCGAGCCACTTCGTGCCCAGGGACGAGGCGAACCTCTACGCTGGCCAAGTGCTCGTGGAATCACTGTCCAAGTGGCCGTGGAATGAGTGTCCAAGTCAGCGTGGAATCGCTGTCCAAGTGAGCGTGGAATCCGCAGCTTGGCAGTAGCCATGTCAGACGCTGGTGTTTTTTTGCTTTTCTTGATGAAACCGTGGAGCAGAATCATGTCTGAGCCCACTACGGTGAACAGAGCGCGTGTGATGGTATCTCCGAGATCGATTCTGATCTCCCAGAGTCCCGTGTTCAGCTTGTGTACCACGGGCATTACGACTTAACTGATCCCGTGCGAATCAGTCAGGAGATGGTTGGAATCTTGTCGATAAAGGCTATTCGCTCACTATTGTAGAAAATTTCAACCGTTGTGTAGGGAGTCGAGTTTGGAGCCATTACTCTGGAGAATCTGCCTTGTGCGCAGCTAGTTTGTTGAATCCAGTTCCCTGGCCGCTGGACCAAGTGCAGATCCAGCATGAGTGCTTGCGGGACGGTACCTTGAGTGGATCGCATGGTGAGGTAGGCGTCGACCCCTGGATTGGCAACCTCAACATCTCCTACAACATGAAAGTCGTCCGGTTTCGGTGGCATCGTGTTTAGCCATGCATGCCAGTTTTTTGAGTTAAAAGTCATTTTCCTATTCCTTGAGAAATGAAGCTCGAAGCTTGAAATACTGCCGTTCCGTATGGCGCTTCGTATGCCATCGAGCTCGAGGCGTAACGCCCAATAGAAAGGAATGGGAACATGGCACCCCGGATATATTTGGGGGTGCATTGAAATGCGACCAGAGATCCCATGTTTAAAGGTGTAGACGAGGAATGGGCTACAGCTCCTCGGCCTGGACGAACGGTTGTCACTGGTCGTTAACCAGTCTGTCGCCTTGCTCAGAGCCGAAAGCCCAGTCTAGTGCTGCAATGCATCATCACGCATGTCATAACAGCTACGAGATTCGTCTTCTTTAAAGCATGATTGCTTCCATCGATCAGGATGGGTTTGCATGAATTAGGATGCATAGCGTTGTCTATAGTTCTCAGGCCTCCGACAAAAGGCGCTATGGCATGGGTTCACGCAGAGGATCATGGATATGACTACTCGTTCAGTTGTGGCTTTTTTAACAAGTATCGCGCTTTTGTGTGGCTCAACTGCTCTGTACGCAGATCCAGGCAATGGGAAGGGGAACCCGCACGGCGATCACGGGAACAAAGGCAACAAATTCCAGAACTACGAACAAGGGGGCGGATACAGCGGCCCACAGGTCGACGTGGACGGCGTTCGAGTGATTATCGGTGACAGTCGTGACTATTGGTCGCCTGGTCCAGCGCTACCGCCAGGCATTCAAAAGAAGCTTGCTCGAGGAAAGCCGCTGCCACCGGGAATCGCCAGGAAACTGGACGGCCGGATACAGGGCAGGCTGCCGCATTACGATGGTTACGAATGGCAGCAAGTCGGTACGGACCTGATTTTGGTGACCATCGCGACCGGACTAATTTACGAGGTCCTGCATAACGTATTGGACTGAGTTTCCGGCGGCGAGGCGCCAGAACGAAAAAGCCCGGCATCTGGCCCGGCTCTTTGTAGATGGGCCAAATCCTTTTGGCTGACCGCATTGTGCTTGGTGGATGTGACGAAGGCATGACAGGTCAGATCCGAAAAGCCCGGCGCTGGGCCGGGATGCGGTGAGAGACAGTTGCGCAATGCGCCCCGTAATTGCCTCAGGAGGTCGCTTGATAGGGCTCAACCTTCAAGATGCTCAGGTTTTGTAGCGTCCCTTTAATCGTGCAAGAGCGTAGATCCGTATTCGTTGTAGCTATTACCCAGCGAGGCGCCACCACCGATATTTAGCTGGGTGTTACTGCCTCCGAGCTTGCAAGCATCTGAAAAGCAAGAGCGTGGTGTCGTTCCTGAGCATGCACTCAAAAGCAATGTTGCGGCCATCAAGAAAACTTTGACGCAGCTTAACTTCATTTTCAGCATCTCCTGACCAGCGCTTTGGCGTGTGTGCCCCTTCAAACAATCCTACGCCGTCACACGGAGTGAAACACATGAAATATGTGTGCCATGCATCGGAATATCGAGCCGCCTACAGTTACGCAACTCCAGCGGGCTTGTAGTCAGCTTGCTTGGATCCCATGAAGGATGCCTGAATAGCCTGCCGTGATCATTCAGCACTAAAGAGCCTTCGGCGCTTCCAGGCAGGTTGCCCAAGTGACGATCACTGTTCTCCGTCCACTCATCAGTCGCTACCAAGTACTGTAAACATCTGCCGATCCTTGATCTTTGATTGTGTAAGTCGGAATGGAAGCCCTTATATACCTACAAATCCCCGCTGCGCCACCTACTCAGGCTTGGCGCGGCTGATAGCTCCCGCCTTCACCTCATCAGCGTAAGCAGTCAGCCGATTAGCTCGCTCATGCAGCTTTTCGATCGTCTCCATTGCCTCCAGAAGCTCTGTATCCCCCCGTTGTTTTGCCAACCTGAACATTTCCAGGGCGGCTTCTTCGAGGGCGAACGCGGCGGCTTTCAAGTCGCGGTGCAACTCTTGGTTGGGTTTGTTGAGTGACATGGTGACCTCCTGCAAATCCCGTCGCGCCAGATGGCTAGGGTTTCTGCAGCGCCCTGACGACAACGCCGACGATCCGGTAATTTTCCGCACACATCTCAATAGGGTAGACGGGATTGAGCGGCTTCAAGCAGCGCCGACCGCCGTCATCAACCAGTTTCTTGAACGTGGCCTGGTCGCTGTCAGCCAGTTTCGCGACCACGGGCTTCCCGGATTGTGCATCAGCTTCGGTGTCTAGAGGTGCCGGTGCAGGTTCCATGTCGGACGCAGGAGATGGCGGTCTAGGCGGACTTGCGGTGCTCAGCAGCGTGCATTGCCAGGTAGGCTTTGAGGTTTTCGTCGCCTATACCCAAAGTGCACAAGATTTCGGCCATGAAGCTGACCGGAGCGGTACCTGGAGCTGTAACGACGCGCTTATCAGCTACTGCATAAGGGACATCCTGATAGTAAGCCGCTCCACCATAATTCAGTTCCGACAGGTTCTCTGCCGAATTGGAAGTGTGACGGAGGGTATCGAGAACGCCCGATTGCGCTAACACACGGGTACCGTCGCAAATGCCAGCGACGATGATGTTTCTTTCATGGGCAGCGGTAACCAGGGAAGCGATATTAGGGGCCTGTTCGGTCTGCCAGATGGTGCCTCCACATATGATTAGCAGGTCGAGTTCATCGAGCTGGATGGCTTCGAGCGCCAAATGCGGGGTGACGATCATGCCTCCGGAAGAGGTGACTGGGGTACCTTTGGGGGTGGCGAAGCGTGTATCGAAGCCGTAATAAGCACGACCAGCGGAGTTGATCAGGGCGGTTTCCCAATCTGAAAAGTTCTCGGTGATAATAGTAATGGCACGTGTCATTAGAGAGTCCTTCTCTTATGGCGTTGATAAATGTCTGAGGAATCGCCTTCCCCACATGAACCCAAAGCGTAACAAACACGACCGTCAATTTCTGTCAGTAGTATTTGGGTAATGCGCAGGGATGCTGTCAACTTCACGCAACGCCGCGTTTTGAGAAGAACTTGCCGGCGAACTGGATAGTGCCGGGGCTGCTGCCACTGGACATCAGGCAGGTGTTTACGCTTCATTGATCGAAATCGTTCGGCGAATTCTCGCTGGAATGAAAATTAATGCGCCATTGATGGCAAACACTGATCAATACAACCAGCCCGTGAGGTGAAGACCTCGCGGGCTAGCGGGTAAGTCATTTTCAAAAAGGCACACTAAGCCGGGCATTAACCGAAAATCACAGGTAAGGCTTAGCCACCAATCCGGTGGCTTACAGCATTTTCTTGTTGGTTAAGGGTCCTTTGCTCCTGCTTGGTGATATGACCGCGATTTTGGCTAGCCATGCTCCGTTCTTCCTGACGAATCTGACGATCTTCCTTATGAAGTCTGGCTGCCTGTCCCTTGGTCATTTCGCCCTCTTTGACTTCGTTATGGATTCGCTTGTTCTGGTTGGCCAGACGACCATTTACCTCGGCCCTACGTGGGTGATCTTTTCCCCATTGAGCATCAGCAGCAACTACATTGCCAGCAACCACGCCAACAAATGCGGACAACAAAATAGCAGCAAACTTTTTAGACATGTTTGATTCCTACTGAGTGCTTTAAAGGCTGGCCGGTTGTCTTGACCAGCACCAGCCAGGTCGTTACTGAGTCATCACCGGTTTTGTAGACACGATTGAATCCCGACAGTTCATTGCTCTCTACCAGCTATCGAGCAGCGTCATCTCGATACGCCGCACTGAGGCTCAGCCTGAAAAAAAGTGTGGTTATTGAAGGGGTTAGGTGATTTTAATCGGACGGACGGGTGCAAATATCCTGTTACAACTGCCCGAATTGAGATAATATGCCCCTGCGTTCACCACCACGGTTTATGCATTTTGAGTCCCAAGTGTCCATCAGCTGCTTGGGATTTTTTTTGCCTGAAATTTGCCGCTGGCCGGAGCAGTGATCGACCGTCATCACGACTTTTTCAATGGCAAAAGCCGTTCGCCCAAATTGATCTTGGTGGCTATCTGCTACCTTGTCACGCCGGCGATCCGAGCGACTGTAGTCAGTGAATCGGAAAACGAGGAAGGTGAGGGCGTGTCATACGCTAATAACCTCCGCCTCCCATACCGCCCATACCGCTGGCTGGTTCTCTGGCTTTCTTCTGTACGCGACTCCATTCAGCGCAGGTCATAAAGCTCTTATGGTCCACTTTGCCTGATCTATCAAAGCTGACATTGAAAGACTGCTGATGGCCGGCATGAGTGAGCATGTAGTCAAAGCAGGTGCCGGGCTCCACTGTGCGGTTCGTTACTGATAATGGCTTCCCGCCGATACTCTGGACTTGATCTTTGCTCATGCCCGTCTCGACCTTTGCGACCAGCGGCTGGTCACGATAGACCTGTGAATTAGTGGCGCAACCACCTACCGCTGATAGCACGGCGACCAGCGCGAATAGAGGTTTGTTCATGTTAGGGCTCCCGATGGTGAGCGTTGTGAAGAGACTCCTGGGTGCATCAATTCAATTAAAGTCGAGTTATGCGGGGTGCACCAAATATCCTCAGGGCCGAGGCCGGAGGTGTTGGCGAGTTTGGGGAGGGCAGACAACAAAAAACCCGCACATGGCGGGCTCTTTGTCGAAGGGGGCGCTGATCCTTCAGCTCGCCAGAGTGTGCTCTGCAACTTCAGCCTAATCAACGACGGGGCGACGAAGCGCAGGTCTAGTGGCCTGTGTGGCTAGTTCGTTAGCTCAAATTCGGATGCCGGCGGCCCAGAGCCAAGGCGCTGTGACGAGTCATAGCCCGCTATGGCGAGGAACAGCAACGCAGGATATGGGCTGCTGGCGCCGAAGTTGACTAACAGAACTAGCCACACAGGCCACTAGCTACAGAGTGAGTTCCATGAGGGCCGCCTTCGGGGCGAGCTGGCAGTTAAGCCACCAACAAAAAGCCCGCGCGCGGGGGGCTTAAAAAGGGATTCTTGAAGTGCGCAGGCTCAATCCAGGTGAGCCGCAGTGAAACGGACGTAATGGGGCATGTCGCTGGAATGAAAAAGTCCGTACGTGGCGAGCTCCAGGTAGTGAGTTGCCACATCCCTGTGGCTGACTTCAATGTGCCAGCCCGGTGTGACGAGACTATGACAAGGGCGCTAAAGGGGATGGTTCGGCGGCGCCCCCGGGCCAGTTGAATCCCACGATCGCCTCCTACAAATACTTGTTGTCCTGTCTTTTTCGGCTCGATCGGTTCAGCCTTTTTGTTATCCATCTCTCAAGTGGTTTAACTGAAAAGAAAAATAGATAACCTGCAAGACCGAGTGCGAGTTCAACCCATGTTTCGGCTATTGGGCCTTTAAAATATTCAATGCAATATTTAGCAAGGAACAACGTCGCAATCCCACCTAGAGCCAACAAGGCTGTGATCGCAAAACCTGATATACGTCTCAATTTCTTAAAATCCCCGCCGCGCCGGCTGGCTACAGCTTCTGTAGCGCCCTGACGACTACGCCGACTATCCGGTCGTTTTCCGCATACATCTCAATAGGGTAAGCGGCTTCAGAAAGCGACGTCCACCATCTTCATTCAGTTTCTTGACCGTGGCCTGATCGCTGTCGGCCAGCTTGATGACGGCCGCTTTGAGGTGGAAGAGATGTAACCTTTGCCGAGGAGATAAACCTTGCACGGTGTGACCACAGATCCGGGCCACCGGGCGCGCGACGGGCAAGAGGTGTGGGATCACCTGAATCATAAAACCCGGCTATAAAGCCGGGTTTTTTGTTAGCGATAGAATCAGTTTCTCTGACCGCCAATAGCGCCGCCAGCAGCACCACCAAGCCCTGCGCCAATGGTGGCGCCGGTGCTACCACCCAGCTTGTTGCCAATGAGTGAGCCACCTGCCGCACCCAGGCCGCCACCAATAGCTGCCTTGGTTTTCTTGCCTTTTTTGGCTGCAACGGCACCACCTGCCGCGCCGCCCAGGCCTGCACCGACGGCTGCGCCTGTGCTGCCACCCAGCTTCTGACCAAGAACGTTACCCAGGGCGCCGCCCAAACCACCGCCGACCGCAGCCTGGGTGCCGCCTGCGGCCATAGCGCCTTGGGCAAACAGGACGCTCAGGGCCAAGACGGAAAGTGCTTTACGCATGTTGCAAACCTCGAAAAAAATTGGGCGCCAATTGTCGCTGCCTGGGGGCGGCTAAGCAAATCGCCGAGCTGGCTTGGTCGGAAATCAACACACCGTCTGTCGCCTCGCCATCGTGCCGGGATGTTTCGTTTGCTGTAGATGGTGGGAGAAATCGCGAACCTGTTTCAACGTCTCGCAGCAATGCGGTTGTGATTGCCTCATAGCCACCCCCTGATAAGCTCGACCCAGCATCAATACAAAGCGTGAAGAATGCTCAGCTCAATCGAGTGCTTTCCTACAGGTTAATTCAGGAATATTGATGTGTAGCCCATTGAGTCATCATGTCAGGAAATGGAGTCTGATCATTGCGCTTGTCGGTCAAACGGGTTGCGACATTGGTGACTCGCTGGAGCGAATCAGCGGCCCGACCATGGGCAGCACTTACACGGTTCAATACGTGCGGCGTCGAGCCTCGGGGGAAAACTCGCCCGAGCAGGTTCGGGTGCAGGTCGAGGCAATTCTGGCCGAGATCGATCGCACTTTTTCGACCTATCGTGGTGATTCGGATACCGAGCGCTTCAACGAGCTGCCAGCTAACAGCTGTCAGCCCATGCCGCCGCCGTTATTGAAGCTGGTCCGCTATGGCGAGCAGCTTTCGCAGCAAAGCGACGGCGCCTACGACCTGACCGTTGAGCCCTTGGTCAATCTCTGGGGTTTCGGTCCGCAGGCGCGTGAGGAGAAGGTCCCCCAGGCGCAGGCATTGGCGAGTGCTCGGCAAAAGGTGGGTTATCAGCACCTGCGTATCGAAGGCGAGCAGCTGTGCAAGGACGCGGCGGTCGAGCTCGATTTCAACAGCATTGCGCCGGGCTATGCGGTCGATCGCATTGCCGAGCGTCTGCAGGAACTGGGTATCAACAGCTTCCTGGCCGACGTCACCAGCGAGATCAAGGTAGTCGGGCGCAAGCCCGATGGAACGCCTTGGCGAGTGGCGCTGGAGGTTCCGCGGGACGACCGACAGGAGGCGCAACAGGTGCTGTCGTTCGATGGCTATGGCATTTCCACTTCGGGCGACTATCGCAATTATTTCGAGGAGAACGGCCGACGCTATTCGCACACCTTCGATGCGCGCACTGGCAGGCCCATTGAGCATGACCTGACAGCGGTCACGGTAATCGCTCCCTCAGTCATGATCGCCAATGGGCTATCGACTATGTTGCTGGCTCTCGGCCCGCAACAGGGGTGGGACTATGCTTTGCAGCATAAAATTGCAGCGTTTTTTGTGATTCGTGCCGACAAGGCCTTTGTCAGCCGGTCGACGCCGGCTTTCGAGCCATTCGTGGCGGGCGACAAAGGTCGCTGAAGGTTTTGTGGCGATTGATTGACGATGTAGGTTCTGTTGACGGAAGCCCGGCGCTAGAATTTTGCGTTTGCGGCTGACAAGAGCCTCCGAGTCGCCTTGGCAGCCACATATGGGGGCTGCGTGGACCAATAGCTGAAACATACTCAATGCGCAGGGGCAGCCCCCAATGCCAGTCAGTTAAGGAATTTCAGGTTCAGCACTGTCCCCCGTAGCAGCTGCCGAAGGCTGCGTCCGGCGGCGAAGCCGTCGCAAATCCTGCTTCCACGATTTGTCTGGAATACCGCAGTGACTGTTTTACGACTGCTGCGCAGCCGGACGCAGGCTTTGCCAGCTGCTACGGTTCGCGTAATGTCTTAACTGACTGGCATTAGGGGCAGCCCCTCATTATCAAGGATTGATCTATGCCGAATCCGGTGCTTGTTAAAAGAAAGGTATTGTTCGGGGATTGTGACCCTGAGGGAGTAGTGTTTACTCCAAGGTTTTCATATTTTGTTGTGGAAGCCGTTCACGACGCACTGGGTGTCTGGCTTGAGGGGCCGGGGTTAAAAACTCTTTTAGGGTTTAATTTGCTACCTCCTGCGAGGGCATTGTCTTTAGAGTTTTTGCATCCGGTTACTTGGGATGACGAGCTGACTATGACGGTAAGTGTTTCGAATGTCGGGTTGCACTCTTTCTCATTTTCAGTTGAGGGGCGTATTGCGCCAGATGTGCTGGCGTTTACTGCGAACCTTACTCAAGTTTGTATCTCGCCGGGTACAAGAAAAGTTATCGAAGTCCCCGCGCAACTCAGAAAATTACTCCAGTGTTCAGAGGCGTAGTGAGTTGTGTGGGACAGGATTTGCATCAAGCATCGAATAGCCTGATTCAAGTATCCAGGTGTCAGGCTTCAGGCGGCCACCTGCTGCTCTTCCTGGCGCAGCGTCTGATGCCTCTGGGCACTGCGATGGCCTCCGGCGGGTATGGATGGTGCTAGATTGGAAGAGAGGGCACAAACCTAGGGGAAACAAGATGATCACTGACGCTCGGGATGCCGCGAAGTACGTTGAGTGCTATTCGTCTATCGAAAGCCCGCAAGCGCGGGAAGCGTTTTGCATGCTGGTTGGCGCGATTTGCGCAATGAAAGGGCATGACTGCGCCCCCAAGCCGCAGAGCGACTCAACGAGGTCCATTGGAATTTTTTCGGTCGCTGATGGCGACTGCCCCTTCAGCTTTGTGGCCTATCATAATTGGCTTCTATTTTATTTCCGGCTGCCAGCTTTCAAGGCTGGGCACTGTTCCGTAAAAACACTTTGCGCAGAGTTTGGCGAGGTCAATGACAAAGTTGATGGGGAATGGACCATCAAGTTGCGGTCCGTTGATGATGTTCGCCGTTTGCTACGGATAATAAATATTTCCTAGCCAGCCTCATCGCGGCTGCGGCCTGGTCCGGCGTCACGCTGAAGGCGGTGTCGTTCAATAGCGCGTCAAGGAGCTGCGGTTCGTGGGTATCGCGAGCATTGGATGATGCGTCTCTTGGTGAGACGCATCTACTCACGTCAGGCGATAAGCTCTACTTTGCCGGTAGCAAGGCGGTAGACGGCCCCTACGATTTTCAACTTGCCCTGCTTGAGTGCAACACTGAGCAGTGGCGAAGTAGTCTTGAGCTTATTGACCGAGTCTTTGACATTTTGCACGATGGCGTTGTCGAGAAGCGCGCCCGGCTCGTTGAGTACCTTTTCAATAGAGGGTCTAAGTGAATCGGCCAGCCCTTGGATGTGACCAGGGAATTTAATTTTATCCTTTATTGCCTTTACACCCGCATCAATGGCTCCACAGCCCTCATGCCCCAACACCATAATGAATGGCGCGCCGAGTGATACGACAGCGTATTCAAGGCTGGCCAAACCTTCGTTCGTGACGAAGTTACCCGCGACGCGCACAGCGAAAAGGTCCCCCCGGGCAGTATCAAATGCGTATTCAGGAGCAATACGAGAGTCTGCGCAACTCAGTACCGCAGCGAATGGGTTCTGGCCGGCGACCAAGGCCTCGCGTTCTGCCTGGAAGTCATGCGTCTTGGAAGTTCCAGTCATATATCGTTGATTCCCATCCATAAGCCTCTGCAGCGCCATCGTTGGGTTGATTGCGTTTTGTGGCTTTGGAATGGTTTGTTCGGCCGCCAGTGCAACCTTGCCCGGCAGGGCGCCAGCAAGGAGTAGAGCGCCTGCCCCGGCCCCTACGAGCCGAAGAAATCGACGACGATCAGTAGTGCCCGGTATTTGGGTTGGCTCACATGACTCACACATAGTCTTATGCCCTCAGAACGATTAGATAGTAATAGTTCTCTATTGGAATCAATTGCATTCAAGAACCTGAAGCGCTTCATCCTTCGAAGCTTAGGCTAGTGTGTGAATTGTTGTTATCGACTCTCTTGGCGACCCGGCGCTTCGGGCCGGATGCAGCTGAAAATTGTCAGCTTCCAGACTGCCGCATTACAGAGGGCTGAGTATGCTGATTTTTTTCTGTTCGCAGGCGACCCACACCGTGTGCGCCTGGACAAATGCTTCGTCTGTAATGAGTCGTTCATGCTTTATCCCTGTTTTCGGTAATTGAGTGGAGCATGACCCTGGTGATTTGATTTTCTGCCGTCATGGGTGTGCCTCGCCGGTGAATCATTGATCTACTTCGTGGTCGTATTTCTTGTTGATTGCTCGTTTGATTAAAACTGATGGGCAGCGATAACTTTTCTCCATAGCTCTGACCCTTGCTTTTTAGGACGTTCAAATGAAACGAACAGCGATAATGATCTTGGCCATATCAGGTTCCCTCCTGTTGGGAGGATGCTGGCCGTACTGGGAGGATGGAGGAGGGTACGGTCGAGAGCATGACCGAGGTCGTGATTATGGTCGTGAACATGACCGTGGCTATGATCGGGGTCGCGGCGATGATCAGGGGGAAGACCGAGGATATTATCGTCACGGCGATAATGAGGAATATGGTCGTCACCGCGATCATGATCGTGACCATGATGGCGGAGAGCAGGACTAGCGTTTGAAAACTACTCCAGCAGAACGGGTAAATTCCGTTCTGCTGTGCAGCCATTAGTGGCGGCTGTCAAGGTTTGCCGTCATTAACCGGTCCGGCGTTACGCCGATCTCTGCCAGAAGAGTTCCCGGTGTCCAGAAGCCTTCTCTCCAGCAACACATTTTGAAGTGCTTGGCGGGCGGAAGGATCCAGCTGATGTTCTCTCTCCTTCAGCTCCAGCAAGATTGGGCTAGACCAAGTGCGATAGGTCTGCTCGGCAGTGCGAATTGAGCTCATATATCTCCTCCTGACCAAGTGACAGCTAATGAAACGGCACGGTTCCATGTCGCGGAAACCCTAGTAGAGAAACCTGTTTGTCGCCAGCTACCAGCGCGAGTCTGATTTTCGGCGCTCACTCGGCGTTCATCCTGGCCAGTCCCTGTCTGATGTAGCCCACATTTGCGCCAATGGTTTCAAGTGAGCCTCGAATATTTTCGCCTACCACTGTCGACCCGCGCTGCTCTACCCATAGGGCGAGCTCCATGAGCGCGGCCTCGAGTGCGAGCTGGTTTTCGTACATTTTTTCAAGGACGCTTGGGAGGGGGTAATTGTCAGGCATGGCTCGATTCCGTTCGATTAGTTGAAAACTGTCGCGGGTGCTGCCCATGAATCCTACATCGTGGATTCCGCTAAGACACTCAAAAGTTGTAATGACTCGTCCCCGGATAAAGCCTGGGAAGTTAGCGTTAAAGGCGTCGATCAATACTTGTTTTTTAATGGCGCGATATTGTGGATTTTTTTTGTAAGCTAATCGCTATTTCAAATGTAGGACTGGGGTTGAAGAAAGCAGAAGACAAGTAATTCAAGAGTGGGGAGATATTCGTTGTGAGCGGTTTGTGCAGTGGTGGACAACGTCTGGGTATGAGTCGGGTTGAAATCTCTCCTCAAGGAGCAGGGGTCTTGATCAATGGGGTGAATGTGACGAACAAACCTCGGTTTTAGCCCGAAATTAAACATGGTCAATGCATCCGAAAGCTGCAAATGAAGCCCATGCTGCTGCACCTCCCAATGCGAAACAGTTAAAGGGAAGTGAGATGGGTGGAGTTTTGATAGGTTGCGAACATTCTGGCGTTACGAGTACAGGCTATCCGTTTTCGGAAACTCTCCATCAGGAGGGTACGGCGATAATAAAGATTTCAGGTCAGGATCCGCAAAACGGTTATTGGAAAATTGCCGGAGATGTTATCTGCGTTACGTATCCAAAGTACGGCAAGGAGTGTAATAGCGTGCGTGCTGATGGTGTTTCAATTGGGTTGGTGGATAAAAAAATAATATGACAAACAATAATTTCAGCATGCACTGACCTACAAAATGCCGACCCTGCTGTCAGCGCCCTTCAAGCAGAATTTGAATTGGGGTGATGGTGATCTTATGGATTAACCCAGCCAAGGTGCCAAAACGGATCCAGGCTAAGCAGGACGGGTCATCGGACGAAAAAAAGCCCGCATGCGGGCGGGCCAAGGGAATGCTTGAAATGGATGAGTGAAGTTTATGGCGCTGAATGTGATGGGGGCGTGAAAGGTTTGTCGCCGAGATGAAAATGCTGGTGTCGGCGCGCTTGCGGATGACGCCGCCGAACGTCATGTCAGATTGATGGCATCGATGAGCGGATTGCGCTGAATCAAGATAATGGCTTTTTGGCTCAGCGGCAGGCATATTTTCACAATTGCGGTTAGCCTAAGGTTACAAACAGAGGCTAAAATGCCATCGTGCGGCCAGATGCAAATCACCGGCATTGAGCTCAGGGATACGCCGCCAGGACCCGCTGTTTCGATTATCAGACGCTGCGCATTTGTCCTTTGGCCCATCCGGCTTGTGCGGGACGCAGTATGTTTTTTTCTGACATGTGACCACTTCCGTGAAACTCATCATTGCCGCTATTTACGTTGTATCCATTGCGTATGTGCATCTGCGTGGTCGTGTACGCCACACATTGAGCCGTCAGTTGAGTGATCACTCGACGTTTCTGGCGCCGGTGAATTGTTTTCTCTACCTGTTCTCGAAGAAACCCAATCGTCCCTACCTCGATCCTGCCGACTTTCCTGACTTGAGCCCTTTGCAAGCGCACTGGGAAGAAATCTGCACCGAAGGCCAGAACCTGCTCAGAGCGGGGGAGATCAAGCGTTCGGACCAATACAACGACGTGGGTTTCAACTCCTTCTTCAAAACGGGCTGGAAGCGCTTCTACCTGAAGTGGTACGGCGACAGCCATCCTTCGGCAATGAAGCTTTGCCCACGCACCACTGAGCTGCTGCAAGGCATCGGCTCGGTCAAAGCCGCCATGTTTGCCGAGTTACCACCTGGCTCCAGGCTGGTACGCCACCGCGACCCGTATGCGGGTTCCTACCGCTACCACCTGGGCCTGGAAACACCGAACGATCCGGGCTGCTACATCGAGGTAGACGGTGAACGCTATCACTGGCGCGACGGTGAAGCGGTGATGTTCGATGAGACGTACATTCACTACGCCGAGAACACCACGCAACAGAACCGTATTATTTTGTTCTGTGATGTGGAGCGTCCGATGAAGTACCGCTGGGCTGCTGCCTTTAACCGCTGGTTCAGCTACACCGTGATGTCAGCCGCCGGCTCGCCGAACGATGCCGGGGACAAGACCGGTGGTTTGAACCGTGCCTTTAACAGGCTGTACAAAATCCGCCTGCGCGGCAAGGAACTGAAAAAGCGCAACCGCACGCGTTACTACCTGGAAAAGTGGGCGATTTTCGGCGGGTTGTTGGCGATTTTCGTATTGATCTGAAGTGTCTCGTGTTCAGGTGGCCTGTGGGGCGCGGCAAAAGCCCCGTCGGTTACTGGCGCGGGCCGTTCGGCAGATCAGCGCTCCGGATAACGCGTGTTGTATATCCCGCAGGACTATTTTGTTAACAAATCCGAATCCAGCGCGTAGCGTGTTATTGAAGGTAATGTCTCTGTACACATAGATAGAGGTGCCCGATGAACAGGCTAGTGCTTGGCTTCACTGCGCTGGCATTGAGTGGCTTGCTGAGCAGCCTGGCCCAGGCTCGGCCTGAAGCATCCGCGTCTCACAACGCCTCGCCCCAGGCGATACTCCTTGCCCAGAACCTGCCAGGCAGTAGCAACGACAATCCTTACAACAACCCGATCCGCCGAGCCAATCCCAACAGCATGCAAGGCACGCAGCCGAGCGCCCCAGCCTTTCGTGGACCGAACACTGTGCCGGTGCCACGCTCGCCGACCCTGGAAAATGGCGGAATCGGCAACGGTTATCCACGCAAGGACCCTGCGCCGGGCTCGGTAAAACCGTCGATCCAGCCCAACACGCCCCCCAGAGACTCGAACGACAGCAATCGTTGAGCCGAGTGTCGCGATGCTGGAAGATGCGCTTGTGCAGGCGTAACGCCTGGGCCCTGCACTGGTGCTGAAGATTGCCGAAAAGTGCTGGTGATCGAGGTCAACGACAACCCGAACATGGACGCCGGCATTGAAGACGCCTACTTGCAGGACGATCTGTATTCATTAGTGCTTGAAGCGTT
This sequence comes from Pseudomonas sp. GW821-FHT02H09, assembly GCF_059421425.1. Taxonomy (NCBI): domain Bacteria; kingdom Pseudomonadati; phylum Pseudomonadota; class Gammaproteobacteria; order Pseudomonadales; family Pseudomonadaceae; genus Pseudomonas; species Pseudomonas sp. GW821-FHT02H09. Next base: position 146,135 of record NZ_JBWKVA010000008.1, on the reverse strand, counting down.
CGGCCGGCGCCTTGAACTCAAGCGCCGCGGGCAGAGCTGGTGAATCGCCGAAGCCCCTGCACCACCAGGTACAGCAATGGCCCGACGGAAACAAAGACTGCGGTGATCAGCAGATAAGGAAGCACCGAAAGCGCCGACTGACCGCGACTTCGCGCATCCTTGTACATCCAGACACAAGCCAGTATGGCCAGCAGATAGAGGTCGATCACCACTTGCGCGGTATCCGGGCGGGACATCAGGCTGATGCCAAAGTCGATCAGCGACTGTTCGGCCTGCAGCATGACCGATACGGTGTAGCCGGCGAAGGCGATAAGGGCAATCAAAGGCAGTGCGACAGACTTCATGTTTTCCTTCCTTGGGTAGATGAACAGGATTCGAAGATGACAGGATCCATCTATACGCTCCACCGAATTGGCCATTGACTTGCCATTAACGCCCGGCTACTTTCGAGCCATGACTTCGACCGTATTGCGTTCCCAGCCAAGCATTATTACCGCCATTCCTTATTTGGCGGGTTAGCTGACGGCTGCACCCAACCCGCCCTAGAGGCGGGTTTTCTCTATCTGTCTCCGGGGCCTCGAATAAAGCCAGGAGACGTCCATGAGCCCCCGCCAGAGCAGCCCCTCCGAGCAGTCGTTGCTTGAGCACTACGTAAAAAAGATCCTCGCCGCGCCGGTCTACGACCTGGCGGTGCGAACGCCTTTGCAACCGGCCCCGGCGCTGTCCGAATCGCTGGGCAACCAGATCCTGCTCAAACGCGAAGATTTGCAGCCGACCTTTTCCTTCAAGATCCGCGGCGCCTACAACAAGCTGGTGCAGCTAGGCGATAGGCAAAAGGCTTTGGGAGTCATCACCGCCTCGGCAGGCAATCACGCACAGGGTGTGGCGCTGGCGGCTCGGGAGCTGGGGATCAAGGCGACCATCGTGATGCCGTGTTCCACGCCTGAACTGAAAGTTCTCGGCGTTCGCACGCGCGGCGCTCAAGCGCTGTTGCACGGAGAAAGCTTTCCGTTCGCCTTGGCCCATGCATTGCACCTGGCTGAGGAAATGGGTTGCACCTTCGTCTCACCCTTTGACGACCCCGACGTGATCGCCGGCCAAGGAACGGTGGCCATGGAGATTCTGCGCCAACACCCCGGGCCGCTGGATGCCATCTTTGTTCCGGTGGGCGGTGGCGGTCTGATCGCCGGCATCGCGGCCTACGTCAAATACCTGCGGCCGCAGATCAAGATCATTGGCATCGAGTCGGAACACTCCAATTGCTTGCAGGCCGCCCTGCAAGCCGGGGAGCGGGTCGTGCTACCGCAAGTCGGGACCTTTGCCGATGGTGTAGCGGTCGCACAGATCGGTGCCTATGGCTATGAGATCTGTCGACTGCATGTGGATGAGGTGCTCACTGTCAGCAATGATGAGCTCTGCGGGGCGATCAAGGACATCTACGACGACACCCGTTCAATCACCGAACCTTCCGGAGCCTTGGCCGTGGCGGGAATCAAGAAGTACGTGGCGCAAACCGGCGTACGCGGCCAGACCCTGGTGGCGATCGACTCGGGGGCCAACATCAACTTCGACAGCCTGCGGCATGTTGCCGAGCGCGCAGCACTGATTGGCGGGTCGGCATGAGGAGCATTTCGACGAAGAGCAAGCGATATGCTTCTTCAGACTAAAAACTCCTCGGCTAGACCAAACTGCAAGTGCCCGGAGGCCAAATGGAGGCGTTTCAATTACAGATGAAAAAAGAGCTTACCGGGATCGGAAAAGCGGCCTAGTCTAGGGGGTGGCATTGCTCTTCAGGGTCGGTGGAGCGATGCAGGAAGCCATTCAAATGAGGTGGCTTGCGAGTACGCAAAGTACTGACTAACGCTGATTGGCAGTCCCACATAAAGGAGAAGGTCGTTATGTTTCTTTCTGCCTTGGAACTACGAAATATCATTGAAAGCAGTTTTCTACCCAAACGTTGCCAATGCACCTTGTCCCCGGATTTGTCGATGACGGTGAAGGTCTACGGCGACCACGAAACCGACCGCGTGGAATTGGTAGTCACAGGCATAAAAGCGGAGCGCCTTAATGGATGCCGCGAGATCAGCGATTTGCTCGCTGAGCTGCGCTATGACCTTGAGCACAACCCCGCTCACCAACCTGTCGTTGATTCAAGAGTGAAAACGCATTAACCGATAGTTTCTTCGCGCTCGACCGACAAGCGCTTGGTCTGGATGAACCCCAGACCAAGCGCGAGTTCGACCACCACCGGCAGCAAGATCCCGGGCCCGGCATGACCGTTGAGCCATTCGCCAAGCCCCAGCGTTGCCAAGCCGAAACATCCCACCACAAAACCTGTACTCAATGCTCTGCGCGTACTCGAAGGTGGCGCCCGTCGAGCCCGATAAAGCATCACGCCCAATGCCAGAAACAACACCGCGGTACGCCTGGACACCAGACCGGTCGCGCTGGAGTACTCGACACTCCATATCGACAGCAGCTCATCCGGCCAAAAGCCCCACACAAACGCCAAGACGAAACTCAGCACAGCGGTGAAAGTAGCGAGAGTGCGAAAGGTGAACTGCATGGCGGACCTTGCGGCAGTAAGGGATGAGCGCAAGAATACCGCCTGACCGCTGCCAGGAACATCGCTCAATGGCCATCTCTCAGCTCAGGACAAACCAGCGCTGTACGGAGTGGCACCACTTAGCTCTGATATTGACAGGCATCCGACAGCTTGAGGTAGGTGATTTCCTCCAGTTTGCCCGCCGTATCGATGAACTTCATGTCCGCGGTCACTACTTTGCACTCCAGTGTTGACGGCTCAGACATGGAAACCACCTTGGCAATATCCAACGACATTCCGTAGTGATAAGGCACGGCTTGGACGGCAGTGTCGGTTGTGTCGGCCTGTACCGCACCGGCAGACGCAAAAAAGGCGAGGGCGCCTGCAACCAACAACGTACGACTGTTCATGAGAGTTCTCCTGAATGCTCTGAATCGCCAGTCCGACGTTAATGCGATGTCGAACACGCCGCGCAGAGCGTCAGAAATTTCTGCGCTAACGCGGTCCTGTCTACTTTTGGACTGCAGGATTAACCGATTATTAAGTAGGGAGCTAACAATTGGTGGGTTTTCAGTCTCCGTAAAAAGAAGCCAACGAACGTCCGGCTAAAGGGGCAGGTTGCGTTGACGCGCACCCAGCGTGTGGGCGCGCGCGCGAGGTCCGCTATGCTGTGGGGCAAACCAATCACAGGAGTGAACCATGCGTGTACTTGCCACCAACAGTCAGGATGATTTCCGCGTCAAAGCCTATGCCGGCACCAACGGGGTGTTACTGGCGATGGACCTCGCCGAATCCAGGCGCAAAGGATTACTGGGCTTTGCCATCGAGAAACAGCAGGACAACAAACCCTGGCTGTTTCTGTTCAATAGCCTGACCTTCCCCGGCAAGGCCCACACGCTCCCTGAGTACCAGGCCACACCAAGTGATATCGCGCCTCTGCAAAAATTTCGCTGGGCCGATTACGCCGTCAATCCAGGTGCAACCATCCACTACCGCGTTCATCTGGCCTATGGCAGTGTCGATGCGCCGCAACTGGGTGAGTCACTGGAAGTGACGGTCACCGCCGACAACGGCCAGCCGCTGGGTCAGAGGGTTATCTTCAACCGCGCCGTGGCGGCCAGTCAGGCGTTTTCACGCAAATTCGCCGATCTCGACGCGCTGCTCAGTGCCAACAAGAACCTGCCCATCGAAGCCTGGCCCGACGCGCCGCGCCAATGGCTGGAAAACGGGTTGCTGGAAGAGCTCCTTGGCTTTATCGAACGCGCCGTGGACGGTCAATGGGCGATGGACATCGCCATCTACGAATACCAGTTGCAGTCGATCATCGATGCGGTCAACGCCGCGTTCAGCCGTGGGGTGAAGGTTCGAATGCTGTATCATGCGCAGCCGGGTGATAACGACACCACGATGAACGAAGCGAGCCTGGAAAAAATCCCTTCGGCGAATAAACGTGGTCGCGTCACTCACAATATCTTCCATGACAAATTCATTGTGCTCAGCCAGCTCGACCCGGCTGGAGAATACAAGCCTGAAGCGGTGCTCTGCGGCAGCACCAACTTTACCTCCAATGGTGTTTATCGTCAGGCTAACGTGGTGCATGTACTGGACGACGCTCGTGTGGCAGCCAGCTACCTGCAAGTGTTCGAGCAGATCTGGGCGGCACCGGCGGATGTCGGCGCCACCCGCCAATGGCTGACGCAAAACAACCCTATGGATCCGGCACAGCCATTGTTCGCCGGGTTTTCGCCGCGCTCTGGCGAGGGCGATCTGCATGAGTTCGTCGACATCATCAACGCAGCAAAGAAGGACGTATTGTTCGTCACCGCATTCGCGCTGCCGGACGAGATCCTCAATGCCTTGCTCGGTCAACCGCACGATGACGTGTTGCGCTTCGGTCTGCAGAACACTGCCAGCCGGATCACCGGTTTCCATGCCGACCGCACCGCAGAGTTTGCCGCCACGGCGCTGCTGAACACCGGTCTTGAAGGTTGGCTCAAGGAGGGTTTGAAAGGCCAGAAGGGCAACCTGCTGGTGCACACTAAAGCGATCATCAGCGACTTCACCAGCGATGCCCCGGTGATCATCAGCGGCAGCCACAACCTCAGCGTCGCCGCCAGTGACGGCAATGACGAAAACTTCCTGATCATGCGCGGCGATACCGACCTGGCCGATCGCTATGGGCTGGAACTGCTGCGTTTCTACGAGCATTACCGGTTTCGGTACTTTGCCAAACAACTGGCGCTCAAACAGGTCCAGCCTTTGGCGGTCGATGATAGCTGGAGTGATCCTTATTATCTGGAGGACGATTTGCGGATGCTCTCGCGGTTGCGTTTCTCTGGACGCTAATGGCGTGTGCCGTAAAAGATCGCAGCAAAACCATTACTTGCCCATAGCCTTACGGTATTGGCGGGTGCGTCTGGAGATATACAACTGATCCAGAATCAACGCGAACAGCGCTGAAACCTTCGGTTTTGGTGCGCGGCCGCGGCTCAGGCGGTGCATCTGAAAGCGCACCATCGCCATAGTCGCGAGGGAAGCCATGGGTTTGCGTTTCCAGAGCACGGGTGGCAATTGGGGATGACTGTGCTGGCCGTTGCGCCATTGTTTTGGCAATTGCGGTTCCAGCGCCAGGGCAGTGGCAATCCCGGCCATGGCGATGCCGCTGTCCAGGACCTGCTGAACGATCGGTAAACGGCGGATGCCGCCGGTGACCATCACCGGCATTTTTGCCTGCGTCGCCAATTCACTGGCCATCTCCATGAAGTACGCCTCGCGAGCGAGTGTGCGACCGTCTCGGGCTTCGCCTTGCATGGCAGGCGCCTCATAACTGCCGCCTGACAATTCGAGCAAATCCACCGCAAGCGGGTTGAGCAACTCGATGACCTGGCGGGCATCGTCAGCATCGAAGCCACCTCGCTGGAAGTCGGCGGAGTTCAGCTTGACCGCCACACAGAACCCCGGCGAAACCCGTTGGCGAACGGCGTTGATTACCGCCACCAGCAGACGTGCGCGGTTCTCCAGCGAGCCGCCCCAGCGGTCGGTCCGCTGATTGCTCAGCGGCGAGAGAAACTGGCTGATCAGGTAGCCATGCGCGGCGTGAATCTGGACGCCGGTAAAACCGGCTTGCTCCGCAAGCCAGGCGCTGGTGGCGAAACGCTGGATCACTTCTTCAATATCGTCTTCGGTCATCGGCTTGGGCCGGGCGAACATTTTCGAGAACTGGCCCAGCTCCAGGGCGACAGCGGATGGTGCCCAGGCTTCTTGACCGAGATTGGCCATGGTCTGTCGACCGGGGTGGTTGAGCTGTACCCAGAAGTGCGCGCCCCTGGCCCGGCCGATAGCGGCCCATTGGCGGAATTTTTCCAGGTGACGATCATCTTCCAGCGCCACGCCGCCGGGGCCGGTCATCGCGCGACGGTCGATCATCACATTGCCGGTGAGTAGCAGGCCAGGCTCACCGTCGGCCCACGCCTGATACAGCCGTATCAAGGCTGGGGAGGGCGCCTGCTCGGTATCGGCGAGGTTCTCCTCCATCGCGGCTTTGGCGATGCGATTGCCGATCGTCTGACCGTTGGGCAAATTCAACGCTTGGAAGGGTGACATGCTTGACTCCTCATCGGTGGAGAGTAGAGGCTAAGCTTAAAGTTAACTTTAATGTCAAGCGTGCAAATGAGGCCTTTATGAAAATCGGTGAGTTGGCGCTACTGAGCGGGTTCGCCGCTTCGCGCATCAGGTTTTATGAGGCTCAGGGACTGATCCGTCAGGTCTACCGTCGAACCAATGGTTATCGCGAATATCCACCTCAGGTGTTGCAGACGCTGAAAATCATCCAGTGCGCGCAACAGGCAGGCTTCACCTTGCAGGAGCTCAAGCAGTTATTGCCGGGCGGCGTGCAGGGTGATTGGAATCGTGATGAGTTGCTCGCCAGTCTGGAAAGCAAGGTCGAGCAGATTGAAGAGATGCAACGGCACCTGGCCCAGAGCAAGGCCAAGCTGTTGGGCGTCATCGATACCATCAGGGTGCGGCCAGACGGCATGCCCTGTGATGAAAATGCCGAGCGGGTGTTGGCATCGCTCAAGGGCCCTCAGTAACCTGTGGCAAGGGAGCAAGCTCCATCGCCACCCCCGTTTCGGTTTACTCAACACCCAGGGAAAAAGACCGAGGCTTTGGAGTCGGATTACGCATCAGCGTGCCGACCACCAGCGCCGCCAGCAGCGCCAGCAAACCCGCGACCCACAGCACCACGCTGAAGCCGCCGACAAAGGCCTGGCGGGCCAGTGGCTCGACGGCCGGACGTGCCGACTCCGGCAGTTGGCTCAATGCCGCAGGCATGTCGCCGGCCACCACTCGTGAGGCGATGCTCTGCGCTTGCCCGAGCCACTGCGACGCTTCAATCGTCAGGCTGCCTTGCAGCAACTGTTGGGTATGGCTGGTCAGCAGTGCACCGAATACCCCGATGGCCAGCATGATCGCGCTGAAGCGCATGGTGGTGCTCATGCCCGAAGCCATGCCGGCGCGATCCCGAGGCACACAGGCCATGATGTTTTTCTGCGTATCACCGTTGAGCAGGCCGGCACCGGCACCGGTCACGGCAATCGCCAGGGCAAAGCTCAGGTAGCCACCGTGGTTGACTGCCCAGGCGCTGAGCAGGTTGCCGCTACCCACCAGGGTCAAGCCGGCAGCCATCAGCGTGGCAGGGGCGAAGCGGGTCGCCAGGCGTGCGCCAATGCGTGGGCAAATCAGCATCGTCAACGCGAACGGCAACATGCCCAGCCCGGAAGCGATCGCCGAGAAGCCCAAACCGTTCTGCAGGTAAAACGGCAGTAGGGTCATCATCACTTGCGCGCAACCGGCATAGGCGAACATCCCCAGCAGCGCACCGATAAAACGCGGATGCCTGAACAGTTGCAGATCAACCATGGGCCGTTGTTGCAGCCGTTCGATTACCACGAACATGCCGAGCAACAGTGCGCCACCGAGCAATCGGGCATAGGTCATCGGGTTGCTCCAGCCGACCCGGTTGGCTTCAATCAACCCCCAGATCAGACACAGCAGGCTGGCGCTGAAAGCCAGACTGCCCCAGGGATCGAGGCGTGCAGCTCCGGTATCTCGAGACTCCGGCACGGCGCGCCAGACCATGGTTATCAACAGCAAACCCACCGGCAGGTTGAGGTAAAAAATCCAGCGCCAGCCGATGAGCCCGGTGATCAAGCCGCCGATGGTCGGCGCTGCAGTCATCGCGACCCCCATACACATTCCCCAGAACGCCCAGGCGTTGGCCCGTTCCACCTCGTCGTGAAAGGTGTGGCCAATGGAGGCCAGGGCTGAGGTCAGCAGCAGTGCCGCACCGACGCCTTTGACTGCGCGGGCGATGTCGAGGAACAGCGCAGTGGGCGCCGCGCCGCAACCGATGGAGGCGAGGATGAAAATTCCCAAGCCACAGAGCAGGGTTTTCTTGCGCCCAAAGCGATCGGCGATACTTCCGGCGGGCAACAGCAACGCGGCGAAGGCCAGCATGTAAGCACTGACCACCCATTCGATGTCGACAAAATTCGCGCCCAGATCCCGGGCGATACTCGGCAAGGTGACAGCGACGATATTGGTGTCGAGCACGATCAGCGAGCAGACCCCGGAAGCGGTCAACAGCGTAAGGCGCGGGCTGACTCGGCTCATGGCGTCACCAGCCCTGGTACCGCGATCTTGTCATTATTCAGGATTGCTTTTCGGGCAATGCTTTGCGACTGCTCGGCGGCGAGCGCTGTTTTCAGGCTGAAACAGGTGGTCAGCACCAACGCAAGAGGTTTGACGCGCATGGCTTGAGCTTTCTACTGTGGAGGTTCGGCCAGCTTATCCCGCGTTCTACGGTGCTCTATTAGCTGAAGACGAGCTTTTCATTACCTTTGAGCTAATCAAGTTATGGATATACGCCATTTTCGCTACTTTCTAGCCGTTGCCCGGCAGCGCAATTTCACCCGTGCCGCAGAGCAACTGGGCATCGCGCCGCCGACCTTGACTCGACAGATTCAGGACATGGAAAGCGCGCTGGGGACTCGATTGTTCCTGCGTCAGCAGCGCGAGGTCAGTCTCACCGAAGCCGGCGCTGTCCTGGTGATCGAGGCCGAGGCGACAGTGCGTCAGTTCGAGTTGGCCCAGCACAGTGCCCAGCGGGCCGGGCGCGGTGAAATCGGTCATATCGAATTGGGTTATGTGGCGTCGGCGGTGTACTCAGGCTTGCTGCAAAAACAGGTACTGGGCTTTAGCCGTGAATACCCGGATGTCAGCCTGAGTGTGCGGGAAAGTCCGATGGCAGCGTTGCCGGGGTTAGTCGCTGACGGGCGTTTCGACATAGGCTACATCCGCTCGCCCATGACCTTGCCCCAGGAGCTGGAAGCGATTCACCTGAATGCCGAGGGCTTTGTTCTGGCGCTGACGGCCGAGTCCTGGTTGTGCCGTTTGCAGGACATCACGCCTGAGCATTTGCAGAACCAGACGTTTATCCTCCCCGAGCAAATCAGCGGGACCTTGCAGGTCGCGGCGCAAGGCGGTTACGCGCCGCAATTGGGGCCGCAACCGGGCGGGCTGGTGGCGGTGATTGCGCTGGTGTCGTTGGGGCAGGGCGTGGCAGTGGTGCCCGAGTCGGTAGTCGGGCACGTCAGCTTGCCGAACGTGGTGTACCGGCCAATCAAAGGCAGCGAGGCTGGCTCCTGGTTGTCGCTGATCCATCGCCGCTTCGAAAAGGCCCCGGCGGTGGCGCGTTATATCGAGCGGGTTAAAGGCAGTCCCGGTGGCTGAGGGACCCAAAGTACAGGCGGCATTCACTGATAAAACGTATACCGATCCTTGCCCGTATGCTTTGACTCATACAGCGCCCGATCGGCCTTGATCAGTGCCAGATTCAAGGTGTCGTGCTCTTCGACCCGCGCAAGGCCCATGCTGATGGTCACCGGGTGGCCGGTCGGTTCATCGCGCACCACGCGGCAAAGGTTCGCCGCCAGTGTTTCGACGTCTTCGCGACGTACACCGGACAGGTAGACTCCAAACTCTTCACCCCCCAGACGGGCGTACTCGAAGTCGGCCATCACGGTCTTGATGGCGGCGGCGACGCGCTTGAGCACTTCGTCACCAATGTCGTGGCCGTACAGGTCATTGACCTTCTTGAAGTTGTCGACATCAATCATGGCCAGATAGTGATCGCGCTGGCGCGGTCCATGTTCCAGTTGATTGTTGGCGGCGGCCATGAACGAGCGACGATTGGGGATGTCGGTCAGGGCATCGACGTAAGCCTGGTCGAGCAGAAGCTTCGACATGATGTAGTTGTGCAGCTTGGCCTGACGCAGTTTGAGGAAGGTATAAAGCGTCAGCGCGGTGAGAAACACCCCATAGAAAAACACCATGGTGCCCTTGAGTTCGAATACCGAGGTGTTGGTCATGAAGAACGGGTTGAGGACGACCCAGGTGAGCAGGGTGGCGCCGAAGAACGACCATCGATTCAATGGCAGCACCGAAGCACTGTAGAGAATGCTCGATGCCGCCAGGATCAGCCAGCCGGGGTGCAGGTCCATGGGCAGGCCCTCGATCACCAGGCGAACGCCGAGGGTTATCACCAGCACAAAGACCAGGTTGATCCACTGGAAGTGTCGGGCGTTACGGGTGAAGCCCAGGGTGATAGAGATGACCACCAGAGCGATGAGGAACATCATCGAGTAGACAGTGAACCCCTGACCGCCGCGCACGCTGACGATCAGGTCGAAGAGCAGCCAGATGGAAATGCTCGCCATGTAAATCAACACGCAAAAGCCGTGCAACCGTTCGAAATCATCCTGGGCGAATTCAGCCTTGAGGGCCGCGGGTGTAGATTGTTTGAGGACTTGCGCTTCAATGGTCTTGAGCATTGCTGGCCCAGGCTTTGCGGTGGTGGTCGAGAATCCGCTTGCTTCAGGGACGATAGCGCAACTCGAAGAGGGTTGTCGTGCGCTGACGTCTTCGGACCGCTGCCCGCTTTTGACCTGCCTCGCCCTCATTTGTGGCCCCACTACCCGCGAGCTGTAGCCAACGGTAGCGTTCATTCTGTGTGCCTTTCGTGACACGTTCCGGGCACGTTCCCTCATCCCATTGATTCAAAACACTTTTCAATCCCTCCAGGATTTCTGGCACAGGCTATGGCACACTTTCTGCTGTCTATTCCGTTGTTACATACTAGGTTCCGGTATAACGGAATACACATCACCCTGGAGTGCCTGTCATGCATCACCGACCTTCCTTGTTTAAAGCGTGTGTTTTTCTCTTCGCTGCTGTGACGTCTGCTGTGGGTGTCGCGCAAGCGGCGGATAGCAAGCTCGATAGCGTGTTGAAGCGCGGGCATTTGATTGTGGGCACGGGCAGCACTAACGCGCCGTGGCATTTCCAGGGTGCGGACGGCAAGTTGCAGGGTTTTGATATCGATATCGCGCGGATGGTTGCCAAGGGTTTGTTCAATGACCCGAGCAAGGTCGAGTTCGTGGTGCAGTCCTCCGATGCGCGGATTCCGAACCTGCTGACCGACAAGGTCGACATGAGTTGCCAATTCATCACCGTAACCGCCAGCCGTGCGCAGCAAGTGGCATTCACCTTGCCGTACTACCGCGAAGGCGTCGGTCTGTTGCTGCCGGCCAACAGCAAGTACAAAGAGATCCAGGACCTGAAAGCGGCTGGCGACGGCGTAACCGTTGCGGTGCTGCAAAACGTGTACGCCGAAGAGCTGGTGCATCAGGCGCTGCCCAAGGCCAAGGTCGATCAGTACGACAGCGTCGATTTGATGTATCAGGCAGTGAACTCTGGCCGCGCCGACACGGCAGCCACCGATCAGTCGTCGGTCAAATACCTGATGGTGCAGAACCCCGGCCGCTATCGCAGCCCGGCTTACGCCTGGAGCCCGCAGACCTATGCCTGCGCAGTCAAACGCGGCGATCAGGACTGGCTGAACTTCGTCAACACGACTTTGCATGAAGCCATGACCGGCGTTGAGTTCCCGACGTACGCGGCGTCCTTCAAGCAGTGGTTCGGTGTCGATCTGCCTACCCCGGAAATCGGTTTCCCCGTCGAATTCAAATGAAAACTACTGCGGGCTTCGCGCAAAATACTGCGTTGAAAACAGACTCGAAATGCTCATTGACTAGTCAAGTCGGGTGCGACCCCAGCCGTTTCTCGCCTGTTCTCGCCTTGTCTTTCCTTCGCTCGCTACGTTTCCAATTGTTTTAATGCGCAGCGGGGTGGCGCTGGTCGCGCCCCGCTCAAGGTACTGCTGACCATGAACTATCAGTTGAACTTTGCCGCCGTATGGCGTGATTTCGACACCTTGCTGGCGGGGCTCGGACTGGGCCTGGAGCTGGCGCTGGTGTCGATCGCCATCGGTTGTGTGATCGGCCTGATGATGGCGTTTGCTTTGTTATCCAGGCATCGCTCGCTACGGGCCATGGCGTCGGTGTATGTGACGGTCATCCGCAACACGCCGATTCTTGTGTTGATTCTGTTTATCTACTTTGCCTTGCCAGGTCTGGGTATTCGGCTGGACAAGGTCCCCTCGTTCATCATCACCCTGTCGCTGTACGCCGGGGCGTATCTGACCGAAGTGTTCCGCGCCGGATTGCTGAGTATTCCCAAGGGCCAGCGCGAAGCCGGGTTGGCGATCGGTTTGGGTGAGTGGCAAGTACGGGCCTACGTCACGGTGCCGGTGATGCTGCGCAATGTACTGCCGGCGCTGTCGAACAACTTCATTTCGCTGTTCAAGGACACCTCGCTGGCGGCAGCGATTGCCGTGCCGGAGCTGACCTATTACGCGCGCAAGATCAATGTCGAGAGCTACCGGGTCATCGAAACCTGGCTGGTGACCACTGCGCTCTATGTCGCTGCCTGTTACCTCATTGCCATGCTGCTGCGTTACCTGGAGCAGCGTCTGGCGATTCGTCGTTAGGAGGGCTCATGTACGAATCTCCAAGTTGGTTGCACGAGTTGTGGGTCGCTCGCGATACCTTGTGGTCGGGATTTTTGACCAGCGTTGAGTGTTCAGTGCTGGCGATTCTGCTCGGCACCTTGGTCGGCATCGTTGCCGGGCTGGTGCTGACCTACGGCAAGTTCTGGATGCGTGCGCCATTTCGCTTTTACGTCGACCTGATCCGCGGCACACCGGTGTTTGTCCTGGTGCTGGCTTGCTTCTATATGGCGCCGGCGCTGGGTTGGCAGATCGGTGCGTTTCAGGCCGGTGTTCTGGGCCTGACGCTGTTCTGCGGTTCCCATGTCGCCGAAATTGTGCGCGGCTCATTGCAAGCGTTGCCGCGCGGTCAGATGGAGGCGAGCAAGGCTATTGGCCTGACGTTTTACCAGTCTCTTGGCTACGTGCTGTTGCCTCAGGCACTGCGGCAGATCCTGCCGACCTGGGTCAATTCATCGACCGAGATCGTCAAGGCTTCGACCTTGCTGTCGGTGATTGGTGTGGCCGAGATGCTGCTCAGTACCCAGCAGATAATCGCCCGGACCTTCATGACCCTGGAGTTTTACCTGTTCGCCGGTTTTCTCTTTTTCATCATCAACTACGCCATCGAATTACTCGGCCGGCATATTGAAAAGCGGGTGGCTTTGCCATGACTCAAGCTCAAGTTTCGATTCAAACCCTGTCGAGCCCAAAAGAAGCCCAGGCCCTGCTGAGCATTCGCGGGCTGCACAAACAATATGGCCAGCTCGAGGTACTCAAGGGTGTTGACCTGGAAATGCAGCGCGGCAACGTGGTTACGCTGATCGGCTCCAGCGGCTCGGGCAAGACCACGCTGCTGCGTTGCGTGAACATGCTCGAAGAGTTTCAGGGCGGGCAGATCATGCTCGATGGCGAGTCCATCGGTTACGACGAGGTCAATGGCAAGCGCATACGGCATCCGGAAAGGGTCATTGCCCAGCATCGGGCCATGACCGGCATGGCGTTCCAGCAATTCAATCTGTTCCCGCACCTGAGCGCATTGCAGAACGTCACGCTTGGGCTGCTGAAGGTCAAAAAGCTGCCGAAGGATCAAGCGGTCGCGCTGGCTGAAAAGTGGCTGGAGCGCGTTGGCTTGCTGGATCGGCGCGACCACTATCCGGGCCAATTGTCCGGAGGTCAGCAACAACGCGTGGCGATTGCCCGGGCGATTGCCATGAACCCGAGCCTGATGCTGTTCGACGAAGTGACCTCGGCCCTGGACCCGGAGTTGGTGGGTGAAGTGCTGAGTGTGATCAAGGGCCTGGCCGAGGACGGCATGACCATGTTGCTGGTCACCCACGAAATGCGCTTTGCCTTTGAAGTCTCGGACAAGATCGTTTTCATGAATCAGGGTCGCATCGAAGAGCAGGGGCCACCCAAAGAGTTGTTCGAGCACCCGCAATCGCCGCGACTGGCGGAATTCCTCAAGAACACTCGATTCTAGTTTTTATATTCAACTTGGTTTTTTAGCAGGAGAAACATCCATGAGCATCACTCGTTACGGCACCGGTAGCACCGCCGGTGGCGGCCAGCCACGTCCTTTCGCCCGCGCAGTCGAAGCCGATGGCTGGTTGTATGTGTCTGGCCAGGTCCCGGCGGTGGATGGCGAGATCATCATTGGCGGGATCATCGAGCAGACTCACCAGACCATGCGCAACTTGATCGCCATCCTTGAAGAGGCCGGTTATGGCCTGGAAGACGTGGTGCGTACCGGCGTATGGCTGGAAGATCCACGGGATTTCTGGAGTTTCAACAAGGTGTTTTCCGAGTACTTCGCCAGCGAACACGCCCCTGCGCGGGCCTGCGTGCAGGCGAACATGATGGTCGATTGCAAGGTTGAGATTGATTGCGTTGCGTACAAGAAAAAGGCCTGAACACTGATGATCGTTCCCACGCTCTGCGTGGGAATGCATCCCGTGACGCTCCGCGTCACATCCAAAGCGGACGCAGAGCGTCCATGGCGGCGTTCCCACGCGGGAGCGTGGGAACGATCATTAGCGGTAAACTCCCCGGTGAATTTGAATGGGAATCCACTGACATGACCGAAGACACCATCAAGCGCCGGGCTCGCGGGTTGGACCGGGCGTTCGATATCCTCGATTTCCTCAAGGAAATCGGCCAGCCACTGCGCCCCAACGATATCGCCAGCGGCATCGGCAGCCCGAAGTCCACCGTCTATGAACTGGTTGCATCCCTGCTCGAACGACGGATTCTCGAGCCGGTGGGCAAGGACGGTCATGTCTATCTGGGCCGCCAGCTGTACTTCCTCGGTCAGGCGCACTTACGTCATTTCGACCTGACCCGCGAGGCTGACCACGCCTTGCAGGAAATCGTCAGCCAGACCCGTGAGACCGCACAAATGTGCCTGCTCAACGGGCGCAAATACACGGTCGCGCTGATGAAAGAAGGTGAGCGGCATTTTCGGATTTCCTCGGACATCGGCGAGAACGCGCCGATCCCCTGGACCGCCTCCGGGCGTTTGCTGCTCAGCCATTTGAGCGATCAAGAGATTGTCGACCTGATCGATCACGACGACTTCATCCTGCCCGACGGTGAGCGCTTGCCGCTGGAAAACTTCCTCAAGGAAATTCGTCAGGCCGGCATCGATGGGTTCTTTTCCTTCGACAGTGTGGCCGACACCTTTACCCATTGCTTCGCCGCACCGGTGAAGGACGAGCGCGGCATTTGCATTGCAACCCTGTGCATCGTCGCCCCGCGGGCCGATGCCAAGAACAATTACAACGACTACCGCCGGGTGCTGATCGACAGCGCGAACAACCTGGCCCGTCGCATCAACGAATAGCAGCGGTTGCTCGCGGCCGCGTTTGTGAGGAGTTAGATCATGCCTTCTACCTTGAATATCGCTGCCGTGGAGAAGGGCGCCGCCCAGCCCGGTGTCAACCTGGTGCGCGACGTCAGCCTGCCGGCTCTGGTGCTGCACCGTGATGCGCTTGAGCACAACATTCGCTGGATGCAGGACTTTGTCAGCAACAGCGGCGCAGAGCTGGCACCCCACGGCAAAACCAGCATGACCCCGGCGCTGTTCCGTCGTCAGTTGGCGCAGGGCGCCTGGGGCATCACCCTGGCCACCGCCGTGCAGACCCGTGCGGCCTACGCCCATGGCGTGCGTCGGGTGCTGATGGCCAATCAATTGGTCGGCGCACCCAACATGGCGTTGATCGCCGAGTTGCTGGCCGATCCGCAGTTCGAATTTCACTGCATGGTCGATCACCCGGACAACGTCGCCGACCTCGGGGCGTATTTCGCCGAGCGCGGTGTGCGTCTGAACGTGATGATTGAATACGGCGTGGTTGGCGGCCGTTGCGGTTGCCGCAGCGAGCAGGAAGTGCTCGATCTGGCGAAGGCCATCAAGGCGCAACCGGCGCTGGCCCTGACCGGCATCGAAGGTTACGAAGGGGTGATCCACGGCGATCAGGCCGTGAGCGGGATTCGTGAGTTTGCGGCCTCTTTGGTCCGCCTGGCGGTTGACCTGCAAGACAGTGGCGCCTTCGATATTGCCAAGCCGATCATCACCGCTTCCGGTTCTGCGTGGTATGACTTGATCGCCGAATCCTTTGAGGCGCAGAACGCCAGCGGACGTTTCCTCAGCGTGTTGCGCCCCGGCAGTTATGTGGCCCACGACCATGGCATCTACAAAGAAGCGCAATGCTGCGTGCTGGACCGTCGAAGCGACTTGCACGAAGGCTTGCGCCCGGCGCTGGAAGTCTGGGCCCACGTGCAATCATTGCCGGAGCCGGGTTTTGCGGTGATCGCTCTGGGCAAACGCGATGTGGCGTACGACGCCGGTTTGCCGGTACCGCTATTGCGATATCGGGCGGGTGTGGTACCCGCCAGGGGCGACGACGTCAGTGCCTGCAAGGTGACCGCGGTGATGGATCAGCATGCGTTTATGACTGTGGCTCCCGGTTGCGAATTGCGCGTGGGCGACATCATTTCCTTCGGCACCTCGCACCCGTGCCTGACCTTCGACAAGTGGCGCACCGGCTGTTTGGTGGATGAGCAGTTGAATGTCATCGAAAGCATGGAAACCTGTTTCTAAGGTTCAACACCGAGTCGCAGCCATCGCGAGCAAGCTCGCTCCTACAGGAGATCACCTACCCCTGCAGGAGCGAGCTTGCTCGCGAAGGCGGCCTGCCAGACGCCGCAGAATCATCGGAGCTCTCCAAACATGAATACCATCAGCAATCTCGGCCCCAACCCTCCGCGCATTGCACTGATCGGCGAATGCATGATCGAGTTACAGCAGCGCGCTGACGGCAGTCTGCAGCAAAGCTTTGGTGGTGACACGCTGAATACTGCGGTCTATCTGTCTCGCGAATTGGGCGATGCGGCGACGGTGGATTACGTCACGGCCCTGGGGGATGACAGCTTCAGCGAGGCGATGTGCCAAAACTGGGCTAGCGAAGGTATTGGCCTGAGCATGGTCCAGCGCCTGCCGGGGCGCTTGCCCGGTTTGTATTGCATCCAGACCGATGCCCAGGGCGAGCGGCGCTTTCTCTATTGGCGTAACGAAGCGGCGGTGCGTGACTGCTTCACCACGCCTGCGGCCACGCCGATTCTGGCGGCATTGCCGGACTACGACGTGCTGTATTTCAGCGGTATCACCTTGGCGGTGCTCGGCGTGCAAGGACGAGAGAAGTTACTGGAGACCCTGATTGAAGCCCGGCAACAGGATGCGCGAATAGTCTTCGACAACAATTACCGGCCGCGCTTGTGGGCATCGGTCGAGGATGCGCAGACGGCGTATCGCAGGGTATTGCCGTATGTCGATCTGGCGTTGCTGACGCTCGATGACGAGCAGGCGCTGTTCCGGTTTTCCGATAGTGCAGCCGTGTTTGCCGCCTATGAGCAGATCGGCATCCCGGAAGTGGTGCTCAAGCGCGGCGCCGAGGCGTGTTTGATCCGTTGTGAAGGCGAGAATTTTGAAGTGCCGGCGCAGGTGGTCGAGCAGGTGGTGGACACTACGGCGGCGGGGGATTCGTTCAGTGCAGCGTATCTGGCCAGCCGACTCAGTGGGGGGAGCCCGGTGCAAGCGGCAGAGGCAGGGCATCGATTGGCGAGCCGGGTGATTCAAGTGCCTGGGGCGTTGATTCCTAGAGATTAGGCTGGGAATGGCCGCCTGCTGCGCATTCGGATCGCGAGCAAGCCCGCTCCCACACTGGATCGCATTCAACTGCCAGATCCATGGTCGACGCAGGTCTAATGTGGGAACGGGCTTGCTCGCGATGAGGCCCTTGAAGACACCTGATCAATCCCGATAAAACACCTGCACCAGGTGATAGCCAAACTTGCTCTTGATCGGCCCATGCACGGTGCGCAGCGGTTTTTTGAAGATCACTTGATCAATGGCCCCGACCATCTGTCCTGGCCGCACTTCACCCAGGTCGCCGCCGCGTTTACCGGAGGGGCAGGTGGAGTACTTCTTGGCCAACACGTCGAACGCTTCGCCTTTGGCGATGCGTTGCTTGAGTTGTTCGGCCTCTTCGGCCGTTTTCACCAGAATATGGCGGGCTTGAGCTTTCATGGGGCATTACCTTGAAGCGGTGCTGTCAGCGGGGCGCGCGATTATGCCCGAAACTCAGGTTTTCTGGCTGATCATCGTGCGAATCTTGTTGGCCAGCAGGTCGATGGAAAACGGTTTGGCGACCATGTCCATGCCGTTCTCAAGAAACCCTTGGCGTTCGAGGGCTTTTTCGGCGTAACCGGTCATGAACAGCACCTTCAGTTCGGGTCGATACTGGCGGGCGATTTCTGCCAGTTGTCGGCCATTCATGCCCGGCAGGCCGACGTCGGTCACCAGCAGGTCGACCCGCAGGTCGGACTCCAGCAGCGGCAGTGCAGCTTTGGCGTCTTGAGCTTCATGGGTGCTATACCCCAGTTCATCGAGCACATTGAGTACCAACATACGCACCGCCGGGTCGTCCTCCACCAATACCACTGTTTCACCAGCAATGGCTGGTGGCGTTTCCTGGGGGGCGATTGCCTGGATCTGCTCCACTGGCGCAAGGTAAAGCCGGGGCAGATACAGGCGCACGCTGGTGCCTTGGCCCGGGAGGCTGGTAAGGCTGACATGGCCACCGGATTGCTGGGCAAAACCATAGATCATCGACAAGCCCAGGCCGGTGCCCTGACCGATGGGTTTGGTGGTGAAAAACGGCTCGAACGCTTTGGCCAGCACCGAAGGGCTCATGCCGCTGCCGTTGTCGCTGACGCCAATCATCACGTAGTCGCCGGCCTTGACCGGTTCCACGGTGCTGATGTCAGTCCCGTCCAGGTAGCTATTGGAGGTTTCGATCAGCAGTTCGCCGCCATTGGGCATGGCATCGCGGGCGTTGATCACCAGGTTGAGCAGGGCATTTTCCAGTTGGCTGACGTCGGTGCTGACCGGCCAGACTTCGGCCGCCATCTGTAGCTTGAGTTCGATGTGATCGCCTTTGGTCCGGCTGAGCAGGTCTTCCAGCGAGTGCACCAACTGATTGGGGTCGATGGGTTTGCGGTCCAGCGATTGCCGTCGGGAGAACGCCAGCAGCCGATGGGTCAGGGCCGCGGCGCGGTTGGCGGAGGACACGGCGGCGTCGGTGAAACGGCCAATCTCGGCGCTGCGCCCATCAGCGATATAGCGCTGCATCAGATCAAGGCTGCTGATGATCCCGGTAAGCATGTTGTTGAAGTCATGGGCAATGCCGCCGGTGAGCTGGCCGACGGCTTCCATCTTCTGCGCATGACGCAACGCGTCTTCGGCGCGCTCGCGTTCGATCATTTCGTTTTGCAGTCGCTGGTTGGTTTCGGCCAGTTCCCGGGTCCGGGCGGCGACACGCTCCTCCAGTGTTTCGTTGAGGTTACGCAGGGCTGCTTCGGTCCGTTTGCGCTCGGTTTCATCGATCACAAAAATGTAGAAGCCATTGATCGCGCCGTCGGCAGCGTAGCGTGGCAGATACTTCATCAACGCATGGCGCGGGCGACCGTCACGGTGAAAGGACTCGGCCTCGAAGCTGCAAGGTTTACCGGCCAGGGCAGCAGCGATCTGCTCGGCGCGGTCGGCGTAGAGCTCGTCGCCGATCACTTCGCGAATGGTTTTGCCATACAGCTCTTGTGGGGTCATGCCGTACCAGTCCAGGTACGCGGCGTTGTTCAGCCGAAAGCGCTCTTCGCGATCGACATAGCCGATCAGCACCGGCATGGCGTTGATGATCAATTGCAGCTCGGTCTGGCTTTGGCGTAGCGCTTGCTCGATCTGTTTGCGATCCGTCAGGTCCAGTGCGGCACCGAGGAAGCGGGTCGGCCGGCCATGGTGATCCTTGTAGCAGCGTCCCCGGGCAAACACCCAGCGCAGCTGGCCGTCGGGTTGCAGCAGGCGGTATTCCTCGGAATATTCGGTACCGTGGGTGATGCAATGTTTGATGCTGCGGGCGAGCATGGCGCGATCTTCCGGGTGCACACCGGCCAGGTATTCGCTAATGGGCAGTTGATCGGCCAGCACCGGATTGACGCTGTGCAACTGGGCAAAGTGGGCGTCGGCAATGAAGCGGTCTTCACGGATATTCCAGTCCCAAGTGCCCACGGCACCTGCGGCAGCCAGTGCCAGCTGCAGCCGTTCTTCGGACTCGTGCTGGGCCTTGATGCTGGCTTCGGAGCGCATTTTCAGTTCCAGCGCGACCCGGCGACGTTCATTGGTCTGGATGGCGGTGACCAGAATCCCGGCGACCAGTCCCTGTTCGTCGCGGATCGGGCTGTAGGTCAGGTCGAGCCAGAGCTCGGACTTGCGACCAAGGTGTTGCAGGTTAAAGCGCTGTTCGCTGTAGGTTCGCACCTGGCCTTGCAGGACGGCGTGGTAAATGGGGGCTGTGAAGTCTTCGAGTTCCGGCCATATCAAGTGCGTCGGCTGTCCGAAAGCCTGCGGATGCTTGTGGCCGGCCAATAGGGCGAAGCCGTCGTTGTAGATTTGCGTGAGCTGCGGCCCCCACAGCAGCAACATTGGCATGGGCGAATGAATCACGATATCCACGGCCGTGCGCAGGCTTTGCGGCCAGTTGGAGGGAAAGCCCAGGGGGCTGTGCGCCCAGTCCAGCCGCGCAATCAGTGCCTGGGCTTCACTGTCGGTGGACGATTCATTCATCTGAGGGGTCCTGAATGGGGGCCTGATCTTTTTGCTGCTTCCACGCAATAGACGTTTAATACCTCAAAAAGTCGCATTAATGGGTGACTTCTATTCAATCGGATATTTCGCGGGCAAGCCCGCGAAAGCCATTTTTCAGGCGACGGGAAGCCCGGATTCTACACCTTCAACTCCACCCGATCCCGAAACTGCTCCAATGCCTCTGGATTGGCCAGAGCATCGGTGTTTTTCACCGCCAACCCGTGCACCACATTCTTCACTGCCAGTTCAACAATCTTGCCGCTGATGGTGCGCGGAATATCGGTGACGGCGAGGATTTTCGCCGGCACGTGCCGCGGCGTGGTGTTGGCGCGGATGACCTCGCGAATGGCTTGCTCAAGCGCTTCATTGAGTTCAACGCCTTCACGCAGTCGTACAAACAGCACCACTCGCACATCGTCCTGCCAGCTCTGGCCAATGGCGACGCTTTCCACGACCTGCTCGATCTTCTCCACTTGCCGGTAGATTTCCGCGGTGCCGATGCGCACGCCGCCGGGGTTGAGCACCGCGTCGGAACGGCCGTGGATCATTACACTACCGTGGGGCAACTGTTCGGCATAGTCGCCCTGCGCCCACACTCCCGGGAACTGGCTGAAATACGAGGCGCGCAGTTTTTCCTGCTGCGGGTCGTTCCAAAAGCCGATTGGCATGGCCGGGAAGTGGCGGGTGCAGACCAGTTCACCTTTCTCCCCGACAATCGGCTGGCCGGCGTCGTTCCATACTTCGATGGCCATGCCCAGGCTCTTGCCCTGCATCTCTCCACGGCGTACCGGTTGCAGCGGATTGCCGGCCACAAAACACGAAACGATATCGGTGCCGCCAGACATCGACGACAGACACAGTTCGCTTTTGATCTCGCGGTAGACATAGTCGTAACTGTGCGGTG
Organism: Pseudomonas sp. GW821-FHT02H09; assembly: GCF_059421425.1. Taxonomy (NCBI): domain Bacteria; kingdom Pseudomonadati; phylum Pseudomonadota; class Gammaproteobacteria; order Pseudomonadales; family Pseudomonadaceae; genus Pseudomonas; species Pseudomonas sp. GW821-FHT02H09. Next base: position 124,543 of record NZ_JBWKVA010000008.1, on the reverse strand, counting down.
ACAGCGGCGAGCCGGTGGACAGCAGGCTTTTGAGACTGCTCAGATCGTGGCTGCGACGCGGTTGAACGCCGGCGCTTTCCAGGGCCGCAAGGTACTTGGGGCTGGTGCCGAATACGCTGATCTGTTCACTGTCGATCAGGTCGATCAGATGTTCCGGTCCCGGATGAAACGGTGAGCCGTCGTACAGCACCACGCTGGCGCCAACGGCCAGTGCCGAGACCAGCCAGTTCCACATCATCCAGCCGCAGGTGGTGTAGTAGAACAGCCTGTCGTCGTGACCCAGGTCAACGTGCAGCCCGTGCTCCTTGACGTGTTGCAGCAGTACGCCGCCGGTGCTGTGGATGATGCATTTCGGTACACCGGTGGTGCCGCTGGAGTAGAGGATGTACAGCGGATGTTCAAAGGGTACGGCAACGAATTCGGGCTCGCCGCCCGCCTGATAGAAGTCACTCCAGATCGCCACATTGGCCGTGGTCCGGAAGTCCTCGACGCGCGCCTGACCTCGCGCGTAAGGCACGATGATCAATTGCTGCAGCGACGGCAGGCGTTCGAGAATCTCGTTGACCTTCGCCGTCTGGTCGATCTCTTTGCCCGCATAGCGATAGCCGGCGCAGGTGATCAGCACCTTGGGTTCGATCTGACCAAAGCGATCGATCACTCCCTGGGTGCCGAAGTCCGGCGAAGAGCAGGACCAGATCGCCCCCAGGCTGGTGGTGGCGAGCATGCCGACCAGGGTTTGCCAGGTGTTGGGCATGCAGGCGGCAACCCGGTCGCCAAGGCCGACGCCGGCCGCTTGCAGGCTCTTTTGCAGACCGGCGACATGGCTGGCCAGGTCGGCGTAGGTGAGCTGTTCGCGCTGACCATTCTCGCGGATGGCGATCACCGCCGGGTACTTGTCACGGCGACGCAGCAGATGCTCGGCGAAGTTCAGCGTGGCGCCGGGGAACCAATGGGCGCTGGGCATCTGTGGGCCTTCGACCAGCACTGCGGTAGGCGCTGCGTGAAATTCGATGTCGAAGAAATCGACGATGGCCTGCCAGAAGTCTTCGCGCCGATCGATGCTCCATTGGTGCAAGGCCGGGTAGTCGGCGATTTCAAGATCGTGTCGGTGATTGATGAAGCGCCGAAAGGTCTCCATCCGGGTCTTGCTGATTCGCTCGGCGCTGGGTTGCCACAAGATTTCGGACATAGATCGCCTCTTGTTTTTTAGAATGTGCCTAACAGATCGTTCCCACGCTCCGCGTGGGAATGCAGCCCGTGACGCTCTGCGTCACAAGAGCGGACGCAGAGCGTCCAATGAGGCATTCCTTTGCTGCGCGTGGGAACGATCATCTAGTTGAATCAGATTAAGGTCTTACTGCGCCAACCACCCGCCATCGACATTCCACGCTGCGCCACGCACCTGGCTGCCGGCGTCACTGCATAAAAATAGCACCAGCTCACCCAGCTGCGGTGGCGTGACGAACTCCAATGAGGGCTGCTTCTCGGCCAGCAGATCATGTTGCGCCTGCTGCGGATCGACACCTCTGGCTGCGCGATCATCGATCTGCTTCTGCACCAGCGGGGTCAGCACCCAGCCCGGGCAAATGGCGTTGCAGGTAACGTTGCTGGTGGCGGTTTCCAGGCCGACCACCTTGGTCAGACCGATCACCCCGTGCTTGGCGGCGACATAAGCGGCCTTGCCCACCGAGCCAACCTGGCCGTGCACCGAGGCGATATTGACGATCCGCCCCCAGCCTTTGGCGCGCATACCCGGCAGGCTCAGGCGGGTGCTGTGGAATACGGATGAAAGGTTGATGGCGATGATCGAGTCCCAGCGTTCCACCGGGAAGTCCTCTACGGCGGCCACATGCTGGATGCCGGCGTTGTTCACCAGGATGTCGACGCCGCCGAATTCGCGCTCGGCATAGGCGATCATCTCGGCGATCTGTGCCGGGTCGCTAACGTCGGCCGGATGATGGCCGACCTTGCCCCCGAACTGCCTGACCTCGGCAATCACCGCACTGGCGTCGCCGAAGCCGTTGAGGATCAGGTCGGCACCGGCCTTGGCCAGGCTCAGGGCCAGCCCTAAGCCAATGCCGCTGGTGGAACCGGTGACTAGCGCGGTCTTGCCCGTAAGATTCGTCATAGATGCCTCACACAATGCCAGTGGCGTAGAAGGTTCCGATTACCATGAAAACTGCCAGGGTCTTGATAATCGTAATGCAGAAAATATCTTTATAGGCCTCACGGTGGGTCAGTCCGGTGACCGCCAGCAAAGTAATCACCGCGCCGTTGTGCGGCAGGGTGTCCATTCCGCCGCTGGCCATGGCCGCGACCCGGTGCAGAACTTCCAGCGGAATATTGGCCGCATGGGCGGCGCTGATGAAACTTTCGGACATCGCCGCCAGGGCAATGCTCATACCGCCCGATGCCGAGCCGGTGATGCCCGCCAGCAGTGTGACCGTGATGGCTTCATTGACCAGCGGATTGGGAATGCTCTTGAGCCAGTCCGCCAGCACCAGGAAGCCTGGCAGCGAGGCGATCACGGCGCCGAAGCCGTATTCCGATGCGGTATTCATCGCGGCCAGCAGCGCGCCGCTGACTGCACTTCGGCTGCCTTCGGCGAGTTTTCCGCGGATCGCCTGGAAGCCGAAGATCAGCACCATGATGATGCCCACCAGCAGTGCGGCCTGGACTGCCCAGATCGCCGTGAGCTTGGCGATGTCGGTTTGCACTGGTGCGGACATGCCCGGCAGGCTGAGGCTGTGGGTCTTGCCATACCACAGCGGAATCCAGCGAGTGAACAGCAGGTTCATCAGGCCCACCAGCAACAGCGGCGAGAGGGCGATCCATGGGTTGGGCAGCTTGAGGTCTTCAGCGGTTTGCGGCTCATTGAGCAGCTCTGTGCCGTAGCCTTCGCCAGTGTGTTGGGCCTTGTTGCGCTGGCGTTGCAGAAACAGCATGCCGGCGCAGAAAACGAAGATCGCTCCGATCACGCCGAGCCAGGGGGCGGCCCAGGCGGTGGTGTTGAAGAAGGTGCTGGGGATGATGTTCTGGATTTGCGGGGTGCCGGGCAGGGCATCCATGGTGAAAGAAAACGCGCCGAGGGCGATGGTCGCCGGGATCAGCCGTTTCGGGATATTGCTCTGTCGGAACATCTCGGCGGCAAACGGATAGACCGCGAACACCACCACGAACAGCGACACGCCGCCGTAGGTCAGCAGGGCGCAGACCAGCACAATGACCAGCATCGCCTGACGAGTACCGAGCAAGCGAATGGCGGCGGCGACGATTGATCGCGAGAAACCGGACAGCTCGATCAGCTTGCCGAACACCGCGCCGAGCAGGAACACCGGGAAATACAGTTTGATGAAACCGACCATTTTCTCCATGAACACCCCGGTAAACGCGGGGGCGACGGCGGAAGGATCAGTCAGGAGTACCGCGCCGAGGGCGGCAATTGGAGCAAAGAGGATAACGCTGTAGCCACGGTACGCCGCGAGCATTAGCAACGCGAGGGCTGCCAAGGCAATGATCACACTCATGGTGTGTCTCCTGGATTGTTATTTTTGTAGGGCGAAGCTTTTGTGGTTGAAGGTATAGCCAGTTTCGTGCCATCGATCTAACTGGTTGAAATAACTGGTTTTTTTACCCGTGGTTTTCCAGAGGGAGGAGTAGGTGTCTCTAATTAGAGACGAATAACCCGATCGTTCCCACGCTCTGCGTGGGAATGCATCAGGTGACGCTCTGCGTCACGCTTCGAATTGGCTCGGGACGCAGAGCGTCCGGGGCTGCATTCCCACGCAGGGCGTGGGAATGATCGGAGGTCTCTTTTTGGAGATTTGTGTCTCTTTATTGAGACTCGGCAATTCCCAACGCCACCATCTTCTTGTACAGCGTAGAGCGCCCCAGCCCCAGGCGCGCTGCTGCTTCAATCACTTTCCCAGCGCATTGCGCGAGGGTGGTTTCAATCAACTGCCGGTCAAACCGTTCCCGCGCCGCGCTGAAGGTTTCATGGGGGACGGGTTCCAGCGCAAGAGAAGCAACACGCTCCACTGGACTGAAGGTGCCGATCGCCGCCCGGATATCCGCCGCATTGAGCATCAGGTCATCGCTGAGCAACGCCGCGTGTTCCAGTACATTGCGCAATTCGCGGATATTGCCCGGCCAGGCATGCTGGCCGAGCAGCGCCAAGGCTTCACTGTCGAGCTCATGCTGGCTGCGCAGTTCTTCCAGGATCGCTTCGCTCAGCGCTGGCAAATCGTCGAGCCGTTCACGCAACGGCGGTACCTGAATTGGCAAGACGTTGAGGCGGTAATACAAATCGGCGCGAAACTCGCCGCGTTTGATCGCGGCCTGAAGGTCGGTCGAGGTCGCGGCAATCACCCGCACATCGCTCTGGATCATTTCGTTGGACCCAACCGGTTCGAACTCTTTTTCCTGCAACACCCGCAGTAACTTGCTTTGCAGCGGCAGCGGCATGTCGCCGATCTCGTCGAGAAACAAGGTGCCGCCCTGGGCGATCTGCAATTTGCCGGTGCGCCCCTTGCGATCCGCGCCGGTGAAGGCGCCGGGTGCGGTGCCGAAAAACTCGGCTTCCAGCAGCGCTTCCGGGATCGCTGCGCTGTTGATGCTGACAAAGGCTTTGTGCGCCCGCGGGGACGCGCCGTGAATGGCCTGGGCCAGCAGCTCCTTGCCGGTTCCGGTTTCACCCAGAAGCAACACCGGCGAATCGGCGCTTGCACTGCGCCGGGCGCGACGTTTGACTTCCAGGCTGGCGGCGCTGGTGCCGATAAAGTGCGCAAAGTTGTATTTGGACTGCCGCGCCCGCAGCAGCGAACGGGTCGAGGCCAGCTCCTGCTGCATGCTCATGTAGCGTTTGAGCATTGGCGACAGGCTGCGCAGTTCATCGAACAAGGCAAAACCGATGGCACCGATGACGGTGCCGGCATCGTCATGGATGGGCAGGCGCATCACCACCAGCGGTTCTTTTGGAGTGTCTTGCATGTCCAGCAGGATCGGCCGGCCAGTACGCACCACTTCGCGCAACAGGCTGCCGGGGATTACGCTTTCGCAGGGCCTGCCGATGGCCACCTCGGCGGACTCAAGGCCAAAACGTCGGGCGTAGCGTTCGTTCATCCAGACGATGTTGGCATCGCGGTCAACGATCACCGTGCCTTCGCTGGACTGTTCGATGATCTCGAACAACGAGCGGATCGCCAACAGGCGAACGCGCTGGTAATCCTTGAGGCTGTCGGTGTCGTTCATGGGCGGTCTCAATGGAAGTCAGCGCTTAAACGCTATTTCTTTTTGGCACTGGCCTCGGCCGCAAGACATTCGAGGGCGAACTGCTCGGTATAGGTCATATGGATCGGGCTGGTTTCGCCTTTGACGGTTCGCGAACCATCAAGGATGTAGCGAATGCGCTTGTCGGTGACGCCGATGCGTTTTGCGATCCAGCTGGGTGTTTGCCCGATGCGCGTGATCAGCTTGTCGGCATAGTCGGTGGAGGGGTTATAGAACTCTGCGTTAGGGGTCATGGGACGTCCAGATAAGAAATTAGGCTGCGATGCGCTCAAGGTTACAGGGTCGGCGGCAGATGCGGGAGCGCGGCGGCCAGGAGTTCTTTGGTATAGGGATGCTGCGGCGCATCGAATACGTCATGACTGGCACCGCTTTCCACCACTTTGCCGTCCTTGATCACGATCATGTCGTGGGCCAGAGCGCGTATCACCGCCAGGTCGTGGCTGATGAACAGGTAGGTCAGGCCATGTTTTTCCTGAAGCTGACGGAGCAGGGCGACCACTTGTTTCTGCACCGTGCGGTCCAGCGCCGAGGTCGGTTCGTCCAGCAGAATCAATGCCGGCTTGAGCACCAGCGCACGGGCGATGGCGATGCGTTGGCGCTGGCCACCGGAAAACTCGTGGGGGTAGCGATGGCGGCTTTGCGGATCGAGGCCGACTTCTTCGAGCACCCGAATGACCTGGGCTTCGCATTCGGCCGGGGTCGACTGGCTGTGAACTTCCAGACCTTCGCTGATGATCTGGGCCACTGACATCCGTGGGCTGAGGCTGCCGAACGGATCCTGAAACACCACTTGCATCTGTTTGCGCCAGGGCCGCAGTTGTTTTTGTGTCAGGCCATCGAGCGCTTGCCCCTGAAAGCGGATGCTGCCTTTGGAGTCGAGCAGCCTGAGGATCGCCTGGCCGAGAGTGGACTTGCCGGAGCCGGACTCACCGACGATGCCCAGGGTCTTGCCGCGCTGCAGGCTAAGGCTGATGCCATCGACCGCGCGCAGCCAGGTCTTGCGCTGAAACAGCCCGCCGCCCAACGGGAATACCACGCTGAGATCATCGACCTGCAACACTGCTTCACGCTCGTCCCGAGGCAGGGCTTCGCCTTCCGGCTCGGCATTGAGCAAGAGGCAGCTATAGGGGTGTTTGGGCTGGGTGAACAGCGTCTCGGAGTCCGCCTGTTCGACGATTTCTCCAGCGCGCATCACGCAGACCCGTTGAGCAATGCTGCGCACCAGATTGAGGTCGTGGCTGATCAACAGCAATGACATGCCGAGACGTTTTTGCAGGGACTTGAGCAGCAGCAGTATTTTGCGCTGCACCGTCACATCCAGCGCGGTGGTCGGTTCATCGGCGATCAGCAGTTCCGGTTCGCAGGCCAGGGCCATGGCGATCATCACCCGTTGCCGCTGGCCGCCGGAGAGCTGATGCGGGTAGGCCTTGAGCCGCTCCAGGGGTTTGTGAATGCCCACCAGTTCCAGCAATTCGATGATGCGTCGTTGTGCGGCGTTGCCACCCAGGCCTTTGTGCACCAGCAGGGTTTCGCCGATCTGCTTTTCGATGCTGTGCAGCGGGTTGAGGGAGGTCATCGGTTCCTGAAAAATCATCGCAATGCGATTGCCGCGAAGCTGTCGCAGTGTGCTGGAATCTGCACCCAACAGTTCCTGGCCGCGATAGCGAATGCTGCCCGATGTTTGCGCGTCGCTTTCGGGCAGCAGTTGCAGGATCGAGTGAGCGGTCACCGATTTGCCTGAGCCTGATTCACCCACCAGCGCCAGGCATTCTCCGGGGCGGATATCCAGGCACAGATCGCGCACCACGGTCTGGCCGCTGAAGGCGACGCTGAGGTCGCGGATTTCGATCAGGTTGTCATTCATATCAACGGTCCGTTTCATTATCGCGGATCAAGATCGAGGATCAAAGGCGTCACGCAGCGCTTCGCCGATAAACACCAGTAAAGAAAGAATCAGGGCCAGGGTGAAAAACGCCGTCAGGCCGAGCCACGGTGCTTGCAGGTTTTGTTTGCCCTGACCGATCAGTTCGCCCAGCGAGGCGCTGCCGGCAGGCATGCCGAAGCCCAGGAAGTCCAGTGCGGTGAGGGTGGAAATCGCCCCGGTGAGGATGAATGGCAAGTAGCTCAACGTGGCGTTCATGGCGTTGGGCAGGATATGCCGCACGATGACCTTGCGGTCGCTCAAGCCTAGGGCGCGGGCGGCTTTGACGTATTCCAGGTTACGCCCGCGAAGGAACTCGGCACGCACCACGTCTACCAGCGCCAACCAGGAAAACAGCGCCATGATCCCCAGCAACCACCAGAAATTCGGCTCGACAAAGCCCGACAGGATGATCAGCAAATACAGTACCGGCAGCCCCGACCAGACTTCCAGCAGTCGCTGACCGATCAGGTCGACCCAGCCACCGTAGTAGCCCTGCAAGGCGCCGGCGGCGATGCCGATCAGTGCGCTGATAAAGGTCAGCGCCAACGCAAACAGAATCGACACCCGAGCACCAAAAATCACCCGGGCCAACACATCGCGGGCCTGATCATCGGTACCGAGCCAGTTCACTTTCGTCGGCGGGCTGGGAGCTGGCTGGTTGAGGTCGTAGTTGGGCGTGTCGTCACTGAACGGGATCGGCGGGAACAGCAGCCAGCCGCCATCCTTGCGAATCAGTTGTTGCACGTAATCGCTGCGGTAATCGGCCTGGAACGGCAGCTGACCACCAAACTCCTGCTCGGTGTAGCGCTTGAATACCGGGAAATACAGCGAGCCCTGGTAACTGAGCATCAGCGGTTTGTCATTGGCGATCAGTTCACCGCCCAGTGTCAGGATGAACAGGCCGATAAACAGCCACAGCGACCACCAGCCACGGCGGTTTTTCTTGAAACGTTCGAAGCGTCGACGGCTCAATGGCGAGATCATCAGGCATTCCTCGCGGCAAAGTCGATACGCGGGTCCACCAGGGTGTAACAGAGGTCACCGACGAGTTTTATCAGCAGGCCGAACAGGGTGAAGATGAATAGCGAGCCGAACACCACCGGATAATCCCGCGAGACGGCTGCTTCGTAACTCATGCGGCCAAGGCCGTCGAGGGAGAAGATCACTTCGATCAACAAGGAACCGGCGAAAAACACACTGATGAACGCCTGAGGAATCCCCGAGACCACCAGCAGCATCGCATTGCGGAACACATGGCCGTAGAGCACCCGGCGTTCGCTCAGCCCTTTGGCGCGGGCGGTGACCACGTACTGACGGGTGATTTCATTGAGGAACGAGTTTTTGGTGAGGATGGTCAGCGTGGCGAAGCCGCCGATCACCAGAGCCGTGACGGGCAGCACCAGGTGCCAGAAGTAGTCAGCGATTTTGCCGATGGTCGATAGCTGTTCAAAGTTCTCCGAAACCAGGCCGCGCACGGGGAACCAGTTCAACGAGGTGCCGCCGGCGAACACTACGATCAGAAACATCGCGAACAGAAACGCCGGCATGGCATAGCCGAGAATGATCGCGGTGCTGCTCCAGATATCGAAGTGGCTGCCGTGATGGACCGCTTTACGAATCCCCAGCGGGATCGACACCAGATAGGTGATAAGCGTCGCCCAGAGCCCGAGGGAAATGGTCACCGGCATCTTGTCCAGAATCAGATCGGTGACCGTGGAGCCGCGAAAGAAGCTCTTGCCGAAGTCCAGCCGGGCATAGCTCTTGAGCATCAGCCACAGGCGTTCCGGTGCCGGTTTGTCGAAGCCGTATTGTTTTTCGATGTCCTTGATCAGCTGCGGGTCGAGGCCGCGGCTGGCTCGCGAGCCGCGGGCCGTAGTATCGCTGGACGCGCCGATGCCACCGCCGCCGATGCCTTGCAGTTTGGCGATGGCCTGTTCCACCGGGCCGCCGGGCGCCGCCTGGACGATGACGAAGTTGACCAGCAGAATCATCACCAGTGTCGGGATGACCAGCAGCAGGCGCCGCAGTACGTAAGCAAGCATCAATGCGGTCCTCCGGGTTTGCCACGGCTGATGCGCTCGGCGGCCATCTGCTCGTTGGTCAGCGGTACAGGACTCATCTCCCACCAGCTCTCGATGGCTTCGTCATTGCTGGCTTGCACGGCCGGAATGCCGAAGCGGTTCCACCACACGGTGGCGGAGCCCGGTGGGTAGTAGTTGGGAATCCAGTAGTAGTTCCACTGCAGGACGCGGTCCAGTGCATGGGCATAACGCAGCATCTCTGGCTGAGTAGTGGCTTTGACCAGTCCGGTAATCAGCGTGTCGACCGCCGGATCCTTCAGGACCATGTAGTTATTGGAGCCGGCGTCATTGGCCGAGGCCGAGCCGAAGTAGTTATACAGTTCCATGCCCGGCGAGGTGGTGACCGGATAGCCGGTGACGATCATGTCGTAGTCGCGGGCCATCAAACGGTTGACGTATTGCGAGGAGTCGATGCGCCGAATGTTCATGGTGATGCCGATTTGCGCCAGGGTGCGCTTATAGGGCAACAGCAGACGCTCGAAGCCGCCCTGGCCGTTAAGGAAGGTGAAGCTCAGAGATTCCCCCGCAGCATTGACCAGTTGGTCGCCGTCCGGCTTCCAGCCAGCCTGCTCGAGCAAAGCCAGCGCCTGCAGTTGTTTATCGCGGATCACGCCGCTGCCGTCGGTCTTCGGCGCTTCGAATACCTGGGTGAAAACCTCATCGGGAATCTGCCCGCGCAGCGGTTCGAGAATCGCCAGTTCGCCGGCATCGGGCAGTGCTCGAGCAGCCAGTGAGGTGTTGGAAAAGAAGCTCTGCTGGCGGACATAAAGATCGCGCATCAGTTGCCGGTTGCTCCACTCGAAGTCCCAAAGCATGGCCAGCGCCTGCCGCACCCGGCGGTCCTGGAACATCGGGTTTTGCAGGTTGAACACAAAGCCTTGGGCCGACTGTGGTGCGTCTTTGGCCAGATGTGCTTTTTGCAGGCGCCCGTCGCTCAGGGCAGGGCTGTCGTAACCGATGGAGAAGGCGGTGGCAGAGAACTCTCGGTTGTAATCGTAAGCGCCGCCACGCAGTACCTGGCGAGCGACGTCGGTGTCGCCGAAGTACTCGATGCTGAAATGATCGAAGTTATAGAGTCCGCGGCTGACGGGTAAGTCTTTACCCCACCAGTCGGCGTTGCGGGCAAAGGTGATGCTGCGCCCGGAATCGATCTTGCTGACGCGATACGGGCCGCTGCCCAACGGTGCCTCATAGCCACCGCCATTGGCGAAGTCGCGAGTCTTCCACCAATGCTCGGGAAGCACCGGCAAGGTCGCCACGTCCAGGGGCAGGGTGTGGTTCTCATTGCTTTTGAAGTCGAAACGGACCGTGCTTGGTGACTCCACTTCGACGCCTTTGACGTCGGCGAACTGGGTGCGATAGCGCAGGCTGCCCTGGGTCATCAGCAAGTCGTAGGTGTAGCGCACATCGTCGGCGGTAATCGGTGTGCCGTCGGCGAAGCGGGCTTTGGGGTTCAGATAAAAGCGCAGCGACAAACCGTCGTCGGCCCGTTCCATCTTTTGCGCTACCAGACCGTACACCGTGTAGGGTTCGTCCAGCGAGCGCTGGGCCAGCGGCGAGTAGATCAAACCATCGAGTTGCGACACGCCGATGCCCTTGTCGATATAGGGCAGCACATGATCGAAGCGGCCGATCTCGATCGCCGAGCGACGCATGCTGCCGCCCTTGGGGGCTTGTGGGTTGGCATAGGCAAAGTGACTGAAGCCGGCGGGGTATCTGGCTGGCTCGCCATAGACCGTCAACGCATGTTGCGGTGCGGCATTCGCAGCCGTGGCGCCCAGCAGCAGGGCCAGCGCGGTGAACATCAATGAGGGGAAAACCAGTCGCATTGTCAGCCTTAAGAGCCGGGTGAACGATGAGTACAATTTGTACGCTACCGGCGTATCGCTCGCCAACCACAATCACGTAACTCAAACGCAACGGCCCACCAAAAGGCGGGCCGTTGTTTAAACAAAATCGCGGATTGATCAGTCCTGACGGCTGGTCACTTCCAGCAGGTGAAAACCGAACTGGGTTTTCACCGGGCCTTGCACAGTGTTGACCGGTGCGCTGAAGACCACGGTGTCGAATTCCTTGACCATCTGGCCTGGACCGAAGGAACCCAGGTTGCCGCCATCACGGCTGGACGGGCAGGTGGAGTTGGCTTTGGCGATTTCAGCGAAGTCAGCGCCGCCTTCGATTTGAGCTTTCAGTTCGTTGCACTTGGCTTCGGTGGCAACCAGGATGTGGCGGGCAGTGGCTTTGGCCATGGGGAAATACTCCATTCAACTTGCAATAAAGTGCTGAGCCTACCGGATTCCGCGGGCTATTTCTCGCCAAAGTTCGGTGACCGGACGTGCTGTCAGTGCGCCATCTCTGAGCCGGGCGGCTGGACGTGAGCATCAGGGCATTATAAGCCAAGGTTTCTCAGGCGTTCGGCGTGTTCGACATAGAGGTCAACCGGATCGACACCTTTGCGCACCAGGCCGGCCGTCTGATGGATGGTGTCCATATGGTCCAGTGGGTAATCTGAGCGGATTACCGTGCCCAGGTGCGAGCTGTAGCGGCCGACCAGACCGTCGTTTTCCTCAGCCTCAGTGGTGAAGTACCCGGAAAAAGCCCGGCATATGCTGTGCAGCGGATCGAGCAGGTTGGGCCCTTCGTCGACCAGGCTGCCTTTGAGGATGCCGCTCCAGGAGAAATAGCGCACACCATTGACCAATTCCTTGCCTGTGCCGCCCCAGGTGTTGGGCAGGCCTTGCGGGTACTTGTCGTTGAACGCGCCGACGCTCTCGGTGGTCAGCGCATTGAGCGCTGCCACAGCGTTTTGCGCAAGCGGTGGGTTGCCGCCGAGCAGTGACACAAACTCGGCAAAAAGATGGGCCACCGCGCCCGCCACATGCTCCGGCAAACGATCAGGGATCAATGCCTTGCGTAGGTAATCGGCGATTTCTGAACCATGATTCGGCCCGCTGACGGAGGTGACCGACGCCACCTTTTTCGGCTGTATCGCGGCGGCATAACGGGCGGCCAACGCGCCTTGGCTATGACCGATAAGATTGACTTTGGCGGCGCCTGTTCCAGCCAGCACCCGATCGATCTGCGCCAGTAGTTGTTCGCCGCGAAGCTCGTTGCTATGGGTGGCGGACAGATAGGGGATAAATACCCGGGCTCCGGCGTGTCTCAGGGCTTGCTTGATGCCATGAAAAATGTCGATGTTGGCAATGCTCTCAAAGCCGAAAAGTCCGTGGACCAGGAGGATTGGGTATTGAGTCGTCGCATTCCGTTGCATGTTGATTCCTTATCTTCAGTGAGTGAGGTGTTACTGATTTGTCTCCTCACTCTAGTGCAGGCGGCTGGACCGAATGTGTAGGGCATGTCCGTTGAGCGCTGAAGATCATAGAGTAAAAGTTGTGGGGGTGATTCGGACGTCAGGATCTGACATTCACGCTTCGTTGGTAGTCAGCGCTCATGATCGAGGAACATCGGGCAAGGCGAAGAGCGACGGGGTCTGATGGGATTTCAGGCCCCGGGCCTGGGTCGTAACAGGCAGCAGCGGTCTTTGTTTCAAATGCTCGCTTGGCGGGTCCTTTCGGATGAGCGCAACCGCCGGGCTGCCTGGCGTAACAGTTGCTCCGTTGCATCCCAGCCAAGGCAACCGTCGGTCACTGAAACCCCATAACGCAAAGACTGGCTCAATGGCTGGCAGCCTTCGAACAGGTGGCTTTCAAGCATCATGCCGATCAGGGAATGGTCACCTTGCAAGCGTTGCTCAAGCACGTCAGCGAAAACCGCCGGCTGACGCAAGGGGTCTTTAGCGCTGTTGGCGTGGCTGCAATCGACCATGATCCGCGTCGGGATGGCCAGTTTTTTCAGATCTGCGTGCACATGGCTGATGCTCTGAGGATCGTAGTTCGGTCCGCGATGGCCGCCGCGCAGCACCAGGTGAGTGTCCGGGTTTCCCGGTGTCTGAATGATCGCCGGGTGCCCCTGGCTGTCGACACCAAAGTGACGATGGGGATGAGCCGCCGAACGCATGGCATCGCAGGCAATGGCGACGCCTCCATCGGTACCGTTCTTGAAGCCGACCGGCATGCTCAGGCCACTGGCCATTTCACGGTGGATCTGCGACTCGGTGGTGCGCGCACCGATGGCGACCCAACTCAGCAAGTCATCGAAGTAGCCAGCGGCCATCGGCTGCAGCAATTCGGTCGCGATCGGCAATCCCAGGCGCAGCATTTCGCGCATCAACTCGCGAGACAAGCTCAGGCCGCCTGCCATGTCATCGCTGCCATCCAGGTGTGGGTCGTAGGCCAGGCCTTTCCAACCGACCGTGGTGCGGGGTTTTTCGACATAGGCGCGCATTACCAGCAGCATTTCATCGCTGACGTCGGCAGCCAGGCTGGCGAGATTACTGGCGTATTCGAGTGCCGACTGCGGGTCATGGATAGAGCAGGGGCCGACGATGACCAACAGACGGGAGTCTTCACCGTTGAGGATCGCGCGTACCGCTTGACGATGATTGGCGACTTGCTGGATCAGGGGCGTGTTGAGCGGCAATTGATGCTTGAGCTCCAATGAATTGGGCAGGCGCAGAGTCAGCGCTTCATTGGCAGAGGTCAAGGTGGACAGCGGCAGAGCAGAGACGGACGAGTTCATATTCGGGCTTCCTGGGCTGGCGGCGGGTTCGTTCCCGCACGCTCGGCCCTATAGGGGTGTTCGACAATTGGCCGGATTGGCTACGTGTGTGTGCTTGCCACCTGTGGGTGACCGATCGGAGGCGGCAGGCTGTCCCGAGCGGAGGCTGGTAAATCGCCAGGCGGTGAAGGTGTCGTAGCGGTAATAGGTGGCGTAGTTCATGTCGTGATTCCTCTATGCGTTTTTGGTGACGCTAAAAATGTGTGGGGGCCTGAAAAAACAAAACCCCCGGTCGGGAAGCCGACCGGGGGTTGAGAACTCTCAAGTGGCGACCCGTGGTAGTGGGCGCCGTGTGGGTATCAGGCGCGCCAGTGGCTAAACCAATACCCAAAATAAAAGCTGACCGGTGCACAGCCGTTGCTCACCCGGGCAGCCGCAACCGAGCGCAGGGCGCTGGCGGTATGACGAAGCTGTGAGAGGGTATGCAACATGATGTGTCTCCGATGAATGCACCGAGCTTACTAGAGGCGGGTGCAGGGGTTCAATCAGAAAATTCTATTAGGGGAGTGGGGTGGTTTCTATGGCTTAAGTGGCGTGATGCTTTGTGACACACTCATTGCTCTTTCCAAAAAACTGTCAGCAAGGACGGAACATGACGACATTGACCATCGCCGCCGCCCAATCGATCTCCATTGCCGGTGATCTTCAAGCCAACATCGCCCGCCATATGCGCTTCATCGAAATCGCAGCCGAACACGGCGTGCAGCTGTTGGTGTTTCCCGAGTTGTCGCTGACCGGCTACGAACGCGGCCTGGCCGCTGAACTGGCGGTGCTGCCGGACGACGCGGTTCTGCAACCGCTGCGCGACTTTGCCCGGGAGCTTGGTGTGACCACGGTCGTCGGTATGCCGATTCGGCTGTCAGCCGGCTCTGAAGTGTTGATCGGCGCCTTGGTCCTGGCCGCCGATGGCTCACTTGGGGTTTACAGCAAACAGCATCTGCACCCGGGAGAGGAGGTGGCGTTTGCCCCGGGTTCGGGTGGGTCGATGTTGACGGTCGGTAACGATAAGGTCTCTCTGGCGGTCTGTGCAGACTTTTCCCACGCCAGTCATGCGCAGCAGGCTGCGGATTCAGATGCAGACCTCTACGCAGCCAGCGTATTGATCACGGAAAACGGTTATGCCCCTGATACAGCCCTGTTGCAAGGCTACGCTGCCAGGCACTCGATGACTGTGTTGATGGCCAACCATGGCGGTGCGACTGGTGGCTGGGGTTCGGCAGGGCGTAGCGCCATCTGGGCGCCGAACGGCGAACTGATTGTCGCAGCATCAGGTACCGGCGATGTGCTGGTGGTTGCTCGCCGAGACGCCAATGGATGGATGGGTCAGGTTGTGGCTGCATCGGATGTCTAAGGGGTAAATGTGGACTTTGAATTACGTTCTGCCTCATCAGCAGACCTGCGTTTTGCTCGGAAACTGACCTGCGAAACGATGCTTCGCTATTACATTCGGCACGATCTACGGTGGCAGGACGAAGCGTTTGATGTGGCGTGGGCCGGGAGAGAGAACTGGCTGATTTGCCGAGGCGAGTCGGTGCTGGGTTTTCTCAGCCTGAGTCGCGACGCGAAGGCGTTGTACATTCGTGAGTTGCATGTGATCGAGGCCGAGCGCTGCAAGGGTGCTGGAAGCTGGGCGCTCGAGCGGGTGTTCTCGATGGCGCGCGAAGAGCGGCGGTCTTCGCTGCGCCTTACGGTCTTCAAGGAGAATCCTGCGCAGGCACTTTATCAGCGGATGGGGCTGGTCGTTGTGGGTGAGGACGATTGCTTTCTACGGATGGAGCGAATGTGCTCCGCCGCGCCATAGCAGCTTGATGTCGTGGGGTATCCAGTTTGTGTGGGATGAGCTGTTGTAACGCTCTAGACGGCATCATTGAGTAAATCGAATGCCGTCGCCAATTAAGTGCATACTGATCTTTCAGGTCTGCTCCTGACTCTGCTGCCCGGTGTCCGTCAGGATGACACCGTCTTTCATGCCCAGCAGTACCGCCACCTTGTGGGCCTCTCCACGCCGTCCTTTCTTGCGCCCGGCGAGCACTTGATAAGTGGTGGCCGGATCAACTCCATGCTCGCGAGCAAATTGTTGAACGGATTTACCTTGATGTTCCAGCCAAGCCTTGGCTTGTGCGGCGGTGCGGATACCGGGCATAGTTCAAAACCGTTCAAATGTGTTCGATAAGCAATGAGTGTGGCACCCCTAGGGGTGTACAAAATGGGATCATACATCCAAATGAGTGGAATCGGTTCGCGGTTGAGACAGGAAAGAGAACGGCTTGGGTTGTCGCAGAAAGTTTTTGGCGAAATCGGAGGCGTTGAAGCTAACGCGCAAGGCAAATACGAAAATGGCGGACGCGCGCCCAAGGCAGATTATTTGTCTCGAGTGGCCGAGAAGGGCGTGGATATCCTGTACGTGTTGACGGGAAATCCGACCCCGACGCTGATCGAGAATCTCAGCATGATGGAAGAGAAGGTACTGGGTAGCTATCGGGTGCTCTTCAAGGAAGATCAGGACGCGATTCGCAGATTGACGACGACGTTGGCAGAGTATTCCGTTGCCAGCAGTGCGAAAAGTAAACCAGGGTCATATGAGTCCTGATCAACCAAGGTAAGTTGTATGCGCCTGTCGTTCGGCAGGCGCTCATAGCGTATTGATACTCTTTATATGACGCTTGCAGCTAGGTCTGTCCGCCGGTTTTTTGCTAAGGTGTCCGGCAACCAATAAGACCATATCGCGAGGTGTCTGCTTGATTAGGGTGCTAGTGGTCGATGACCATGATCTCGTTCGTACAGGCATTACACGGATGCTGGCTGACATCGATGGGCTGCAAGTAGTCGGCCAGGCCGAGTCAGGGGAGGAATCCCTGCTCAAGGCGCGGGAGTTGAAGCCTGATGTGGTACTGATGGATGTCAAGATGCCCGGGATCGGTGGTCTTGAAGCCACGCGCAAGATGCTGCGCAGTCATCCGGATATCAAAGTCGTCGCCGTCACGGTGTGTGAAGAGGATCCGTTCCCCACACGACTGTTGCAGGCGGGGGCTGCAGGTTATCTGACCAAGGGGGCTGCCCTGGCGGAAATGGTTCAGGCGATTCGCCAGGTGTTCGCCGGGCAACGCTACATCAGTCCGCAAATTGCGCAGCAACTGGCGATCAAGTCTTTCCAGCCAACCAGTGATACACCGTTCGATGCACTTTCAGAGCGGGAAATCCAGATCGCGTTAATGATCGTTGGCTGTCAGAAAGTTCAGATCATTTCCGACAAGTTGTGCCTGTCTCCGAAAACCGTGAATACCTACCGTTACCGCATTTTCGAGAAGCTCTCGATCAGCAGCGATGTCGAATTGACGCTGTTGGCGGTCCGCCACGGCATGGTTGATGCCAGCCTCTGACAATGACAGACCTGTTTGATCCAAGTGCCTTTCTATCTACCTGTAGTGGGCACCCCGGTGTGTATCGCATGTTCGACAGCGATGCGCGCCTGCTCTATGTCGGTAAAGCCAAAAACCTGAAAAAACGCCTGGCGAGTTATTTTCGCAAGACCGGCCTGGCGCCTAAAACTGCCGCTCTGGTAGGGCGCATCGCTCAGATCGAAACAACGATCACCTCTAATGAAACCGAAGCACTGCTGCTTGAACAGACGCTGATCAAAGAGTGGCGGCCGCCCTACAACATTTTGTTGCGAGACGATAAGTCCTATCCATACGTTTTTCTTTCGGATGGTGATTTCCCGCGTTTGAGCATCCATCGTGGTGCCAAAAAGCAGAAAGGCAAATACTTCGGCCCGTACCCGAGCGCAGGCGCTATCCGTGAGAGCCTGAGCCTGCTGCAGAAAGCGTTTCTGGTTCGTCAGTGTGAAGACAGTTTTTACAAAAACCGTACACGACCGTGCCTGCAATACCAGATCAAGCGGTGCAAGGCGCCGTGTGTCGGTCTGGTCGAACCTGAAGTTTATGCCGAAGACGTACGCCATTCGGTCATGTTCCTCGAAGGCCGCAGCAATGCCCTGACTGACGAATTGTCTGGCGGTATGGAGGCGGCGGCGAGCACGCTCGACTTTGAGCGCGCCGCTGAACTGCGTGACCAGATTTCCCTGCTGCGACGGGTCCAGGATCAGCAGAGCATGGAAGGCGGGACCGGTGATGTGGACGTGGTTGCCGCGTTCGTCAATCCGGGAGGCGCGTGCGTTCACCTGATCAGTGTGCGTGGCGGGCGGGTTCTCGGCAGCAAGAACTTCTTTCCGCAAGTCGGTATTGAAGAGGAGGTGTCCGAGGTCATGGCCGCTTTCCTCGGCCAGTACTACATCAGCAGCCCTGAACGGGACTTGCCGAGCGAGTTGATTGTCAACGTCGTCCATGAAGACTTCCCGGCCTTGATTGCGGCCATCGAAGAGCTGCGCGGTCGCGAGCTGACCATCAGTCATCGGGTTCGTGGTACGCGGGCACGCTGGCAGCAACTGGCCGTGACTAACGCCGAACAGGCATTGAGCGCCCGTTTGGCCAACCGCCAACATGTTGCTGCGCGGTTCGAGGCGCTGGCTGAAGTACTGAGTCTGGACGAGCCACCGCAGCGTCTGGAGTGCTATGACATCAGTCACTCCAGTGGCGAGGCTACGGTGGCCTCCTGCGTAGTCTTTGGCCCTGAAGGCCCGCTCAAATCCGACTATCGTCGCTACAACATCGAAGGCGTGACGCCGGGTGATGACTACGCGGCGATGCATCAGGCGCTGACTCGGCGTTTCAGCAAGCTAAAGGACGGCGAGGGCAAGCTGCCGGATATTCTTCTGGTGGACGGCGGTAAAGGCCAGTTGTCCATGGCTCGAGACGTACTCAATGAGCTGGCCGTGCCTGATCTGATTTTGCTGGGTGTCGCCAAAGGGGCGACGCGCAAGGCCGGTTTCGAGACGCTTTACCTCAATGACGCCGCTCATGAGTTCACCTTGCGTGGCGACTCTCCAGCACTGCATTTGATTCAGCAGATACGTGATGAGGCTCACCGTTTTGCTATTACCGGGCACCGCGCGCGGCGAGGCAAAACCCGTCGTACGTCAACGCTTGAGGGGGTCGCAGGCGTTGGGCCGAAACGTCGGCGCGAGCTTCTGAAACATTTTGGTGGATTGCAGGAGCTGTCTCGTGCAAGCATCGAAGAGATCGCCAAAGCACCGGGGATCAGTAAAAAGCTCGCTGAGTTGATTTATGCAAACCTGCACAGCGAGTAGAATGCCAACTCACCTCGTAGCCAGTTGTGCCGATGAATATCCCTAATCTGATCACCGTCTTACGCGTCCTGCTCATTCCGATTTTCATTTTGCTGTTTTATTTGCCTTACCAGTGGAGCTACATGGCGGCCAGTTCAGTCTTCGCGTTCGCCGCGGCAACGGACTGGCTGGATGGGTATCTGGCTCGTCGTCTGGAGCAAAGCACGCCGTTCGGGGCATTTCTCGATCCGGTGGCTGACAAACTGATGGTGGCAGTGGCTTTGGTGCTGCTGGTGCAAGAACATGCCAACTTGTGGCTCACGTTACCGGCAGCGGTGATCATCGGTCGTGAAATCGTAGTCTCTGCCTTGCGAGAGTGGATGGCGGAGATCGGGGCTCGCGCGCATGTTGCCGTATCGAACATGGGCAAATGGAAAACCGCCGCGCAGATGCTGGCGCTGGTTATCTTGCTGGCCAACCCCTCGGATTTCAGCTTCTGGGTCCTGGTGGGCTATGCGCTGCTGCTGATTGCTGCAGGGCTGACGTTGTGGTCCATGCTGCAATACTTGCGCGCCGCCTGGCCGCACCTCAAGACCACTTCGGAAAAGAAATAAAACTTTTTTGAATCAAGGGGTTGACGGGGCATCTGGATCGTATAGAATGCGCCACACCAAGACGCGGGAATAGCTCAGTTGGTAGAGCACGACCTTGCCAAGGTCGGGGTCGCGAGTTCGAGTCTCGTTTCCCGCTCCAAATATTGCGCTGCAGAGTTCCACTGAATTCTGTAAGTGATTGAAATCAGGACCTTCGGGTCCTTTTTTCGTTCCGGCGGGAACCACTGAAATCCAGCACTATCCAGTGCGTTTAAGTCCCGATTTAAGTCCCGATGGGAATCTTGAATTTGGATGAGTACTGAATCGGTTTGTTGCTGGAGTAGCTTGGATAGCGAGATGAGCATCTGGCCCTGACTCTGTTCAGGAGCTCGCTATGGCACTCTCGGATATGACCGTTCGGCACGCCCGAATCACCGGTAATGACTACACGTTAGGCGACACGGATGGGCTTGCGCTCAATGTGACAGCCCAGGGCGGAAAAATCTGGCGCTTCAGGTACTACTGGGCGGGTACGCAGAAGCGTATGTCTCTGGGTAGTTATCCGCAAATCGGCCTCAAAGAAGCCCGCGCGCGGCGTGATGAGGCGCGTGCCTTGGTTGCCCAAGGCATCAACCCCTATGAGCACCGTAAACAGCAGCGTCGCGCTGTTCGTTTTGCGGCAGAGCATACCTTCGAGGCAGTGTTCAATCAGTGGGTCGAGTTTCGCAGACTGAGCCTGAAGGAAGGCCGCCAGAGCACACTCTCGCAAATCTTAAGAATCTTCAATAAAGACATCCTGCCATCGCTTGGTGGGCGGTCCGTCTACGATATCAATCGTCACGATCTGCTGGATTTGCTGAGCAGGATCGAACAGCGCAAGGCATTAACGACAGCCGAAAAATGTCGGACTTGGTTCAACCAATTGTTCCGATATGCGCTGGTGAAGGTCGAGGGGCTGGAACACAATCCTGCTTCAGACCTCGATGTTGTCGCACTCCCCAAGCCCCCGGTTGCACACAATCCGTTTTTACGCATGGACGAACTGTCGGCATTGCTCGCTGCGCTTCGTGGGCACCGTGGAACAAACCAAACACGGCTTGGTCTTCGACTACTGTTGCTGACCGGTGTCCGCACAGGCGAATTGCGCTTGGCGACACCCGATCAGTTCGATCTGGAGCAGCGGTTATGGATCATACCGGCGGAGGTGGTGAAGCAACTCCAGGTGGCGATGCGTAAGCCAGGGAGGCAGGTCCAAAATATACCGCCCTATATTGTGCCGTTGTCTGTTCAGGCGCTTGAAATAGTGCGTCACTTGCTGGACCAGGCTCTCCCTGCACAACGTTATTTGTTCGCGCATCGAAGCGACCTGACCAAGCGCATTAGCGAGAACACTCTTAATGGCGCGTTGCGCCGAATGGGCTATGCCGACCAACTGACCGGTCATGGTATGAGGGCCACGATCTCGACGGCGCTGAACGAGATCGGATATCCGAAGGTATGGGTAGATGCTCAGCTTTCTCATGCAGATCCAGACAAGGTGAGTGCGGCCTACAATCACGCGGAATACGTCGAGCAGCGCCGGACAATGATGCAGGACTGGGCGAATCGTCTGGATCTTTGGGGGCAGGGCCATCTGAAAGCGGCAAGCTCTCCGCTCACTATTCGTTTGGAGGGGGCTGCTTCGCTACCCTTACTCGAAAACGCGAACGCAAATACCGTTCTGTTCAGCAGCAACTTTCCATCGGCGACCGCCCCAGCGACAGTGCTGGTCAGTAGCGAGCAGGCCCCCATTGGGCCCAACCAATCGCCTGTCGTGCCCGCTCCAGCGCGGACTGGAAAACCTCACAAATCTCACGTGTCTGACATCCAGCGTGAACGGGCCGAAATGCTGGCCACGTTTGAGGCTTCGAGTAACTTGCCGCTGCTGGCCTTCGCCAGACTGGCAGGTAAATCCCGCGATCAGATCAATCGCGATATCAAGGCTCGGCGCCTTCTGTCCCTCAGCTTGGGGAATCGCGGTCAACGCATTCCCGATTGGCAACTCGATCCGTTACGGCACAAGCTGGTTCTAACCGTGTTAAAGCGTTTTCCCGATGTTGATGCGTGGAGGCTTTATCGGACGCTCTGTGAGCCTCATGAGCGACTAAAAGGTCGTTCGCCTATTGATGTGCTCACCCCAGATAACTTCAATGAAACCATACGGATAGCGTGGCGGGCACTTGGCTTGAATTGAAGTACTGTCATCGATAGGTGGCAAGGAGTGCTGTCGCCAGCAGAGGCTGTGTACGGCGAGTTCTACTGCCTGGTTTACGACGGTTCCCTGTAAGCGGTTGTCGGTAGTCGCTAGATAAGTGCGGGTGTTGGTCTTACTGCTCAGCAGCAAGGCCAACACCCTGGGGTGGAATTAATGCTGATTAGGACCGACTTGATCTAACCGGTAGTCCGGCATACTTGATGACGTGGTTTTGATTCAGGTCTGCACTCCAGTGTCACCGTCACCTTGCTTCGGGATTTATCATGCGGCTGGAGCCACAGATCCAGCTTTACGTTTTTTGGCGGTCTCAACACTACGAGTGTCGATCTTCGTACGCCATGTTTCCAGCGCTAAGATGTCTGCGAGTAGTTCCTCTGGTTCAGGAATCGCTACGCCACCCATAAGAGCTTTATCGTGTGCATAATTTGAGCACTTGGTCATTCCTGCATGCACTTGGGCATAATCGTCGTCTTCGACAATCACCCCAGCAAGGCGCTGTGTTTCCACTCCTTTGCGAAACCGCAAGATGACCTCGCGCAATAGTACCTCCTCAACTGCGCGTTCCCACGCCATACGAAGCCGAAAATAGGCTTCTACAGTTTGTTTATGATGTTCTTGCTCTTCACCGTCCCTATGAAGTTTTGCGATGATTTGGTGCTGGGCTTTCAGGGCGCCAATCCGCTTGCTGGCATTCTTGCCTTCAAATGGCAGTTCCGGGTCCGCAATTCCGAAGCCTTCGGCTCGGCGCGTGAGGCTCTGGGTGACAATCGTTGTGCCCGCCAATTTAGCTTCTTCTGCCAGCAGGCATAGAAAATAAATATCATGAGTGAAAACTACGACCTGCCGATCAGAGGCTTCTACCGCAAGGCGTCTTGCCACACGTTCGCGGCGACGATGGTCTAGCGAAGACACCGGATCATCGAAAACGATACCGCCTTTCCCGCCACTTAATCCTACTTCGGCTAAAAAGGAACCGATAGCTATGGCGCGCTGTTCACCTTCGCTCAGGATTTCGCCGGGGCTGCGACTCTGAGGTAACTCAAGCTTCAATTTATGCAAAGCCTTACCTTTATCGGAGCGACTTTTAAGTGATACCCGAAGAGCGCCAACACCTAAAGCTTTGAATTCTCTGTTGAGGGCTTCAGCCAGATCTTTGGATACCACTTTTTCTGCTAACTCTGCAGCCTTCAATGAAATTGCATTGGTTCGAACTGCCGACAGACATTTTGTTAGCTTCGCCTGGTGGCTAAGGCGGTTTATTGCCGAGATAACGGCGTCTTTGACTTGGCTAAGTCTTACTCGTGCATCGAGCTCATTAAATTGGCTCTGCAGCGCCGCGCGCGCTGTTTCATCTGAAGCCATCTCAAGCGTTTTAGCTTCAGCGTTTAGTTGGTTCGCCAGTATTTGCAGGCGTTCTGCTGGATTGACAGGTATCTGCTCGATACCGTCCCACTGGTGGGAGATCACCGCTGCTTTGATTGCCAATTGGCGGGATGTTAGCTGGGCCTCTAACGCTTTAGTATCAATGGCGAGTTGTTTGTCCAGAGCTTCAATTTCGCTGTACGTCACATCATCGAGATTCAATGACAGCACATGTGCCACAAACGGCTTATATTCCGCGTACAAAGCTGCCCGCCGTGCTTGAGAGGTTTTTTCCGCTTCTTCTTGAATGAATCTTTCGAACCTCAGTAAGCGCTCTGCACCCTCTGCCAGTGGTTGCTGGCAGAGAGGGCAAGGGGCATCCTTATCTAGTTCGGGGAAGCTTTGTTCGGGATGTGATTCAACTGCAAATTTTCGAGCCGCGTCAAAGAGCTCGCGCCAGGCTTCACCGCCTGTCCCAGGTAGCAGGTTATCACCTTCTTTGAACTTCTCTGCAGCAACTGTCGCCGCAGTTTGTGCAGTGCGATAGCTGTCCGACAATCCGCGTAGTTTCGTAACAACAGCTTGATCCATCAGTGATGCCTTGGTGGTTACGGTTGTCGCAATAGCGTCAATCCGCCGTGCTCGTAATCGGATTTGGTCCGCTTTTTCTTTTGGATTGTTTTCTTTCAAGCTTTTGTCGAGAGCTGTATGGCTAGTGAGTTCCTCTGGTGTGAGCGTGGCGAGTTTTTCAACTTGGGCAGGGATTGTTTTTGCAGACAGGGCTGTGACCAGTTTGCCCACAGCTGTATCGCCTTGGAGGGGGGCGAAGGCTGAGAGGTCAGCTGCGGACTGGGTGTGCTCTGTGTCAATGGACGTCTTCAACTGTTTGCAAACCTTAGCCAGACTTTCGAAGACATCGAGTCCGTATGGGACATAAGAAAAGTCATCCTCGCTATCTAGGTAAGCTCGTGCGCAGCGCGAATCGAAAATTGAGAATGACGACAAAGCTGCTGGGGCGGTCAGGCCGTGTACCCATTGGACGTCTTGTGCAACTCCATCGATGGCAATCTCGAAAATGGCTGCCGGGATGTTCGCAACGTTTGAGGGAAGATTGGCGTTCGGGTGGATCGCTTCCATCTGGTCCCTGGCGCGGCATGCTCTTTTGAAGACGCGCGAGTAGCCCGATTTGCCCGAGCCATTGTCGCCGTAAATTACAGTCATTCCGGATGCACTGAAGGGGAGCCGCTGGTTTTCAGCAATCGCGTTGACGTGCCTCATGTCCCTCATCGCGTGCAGCTCAACGTGTGTTGACTCTTTCACTTGCGCTGGCACTTGAGCTGCTGAAAGGGGAGCTGGAGTGCGTCCTGCTGGGTCGGTGATTCCGTGTTCAGATTTCAGCAGAGCGTATAGGTCATCGTAATCTGTTGCGGAAAGCGTCTGCTTGGCTAGCAAGCGAGCTACGGCATCGCTTTGCCATGCTGGCAGACCTTTTGTCCACTCAAGTATCTCTAGCAATATCGACATAGTATCCCTACGAGGTTTTTAGTGATTTCTTTGTCGATTGAGGAGGTCCCGTAACAATCGACGTTTCTGTAGCAACATCTTCATGTGCTGGCATTGCGCCTTTGTTGCGGTGTTGAGTTTCATGGTAGCTGAACATTTGCTGAGCAGAGATGAGTTCATCGTATGTGGGTTCGAGCATCGTTCATTTACAAGCAGCGCAGAATCGCTTTGCTTGGTTAGAAATTTTCATTTTGAAAGCGTTAAGAAGGGATTGTCGGAGGGTAGTGTCTGAAACAACTCTTTTGGTTTCTCCAGCAGGTAGCCTTTGAGTGTCGCTTTCTTCCGAGGACCTTCAACCTGACAGGTCCAAATGTTCAAACCGTCATCACGTTTTTTGTGAATCTTCAGTTTTTCAAATTGTTTCTGCACCCAGCGCCATTCTTCACTTTCGTGGTCGGCCTCCTGTGAGATACCAGGAAACTCCTGCGCGTAGCGTTGGAAGAGACCAGGTGTGACCAGTAATACGCTGCCACTCACCGTGTGGATTTTGGCCTTGCTGTCATTGATGATCAGCTTGTGACTCAGGATGCCTTCCTTGACCCAATTCAGGAATGCCTGACCAGGGTCTTCCGACGAGGGATTTGAGATTTCGAGAGTGCTTGCTGACGATGCGTCGCTGACCTCAGACTCTTCCAGTTCGAACATATCCAACAGCGTGCCGAGATAGTTGGCGTCTTCCATCGCCATGGGATCTCTCAGCGAAGAGCGTTGACGCGATCCTGTACTGACAGTCTTAGGCGCTGGTGGTGATGCCGAAGCGTCAGTCGAGTGGTCATCGGCTGCAACGCGCACCGTTCCGCTGAAAGCCTCAGGCCGGTCTTCGTTCCCCCAGATCAACACCGGTTGAAGGCGCAGAAAGGTAAAGGTCTGCTGCCAGTTGCCCTGTGCGACAAGAGCGGTCCAGATGGCTTTGCCTTCCGGGGTAGACTCGACCAATCCATGCGACTGGAGTTCATCGAACACAGCGATGTTGGATGAGGGAATGCCCTCAATCGATTGCGACAGCAGATAGGCTCGCAGCTTGTCCGTGACCGTCTTGCTGACCAGCCAGAGTGCGTCGTGAGTCAGCCAGCCCGCGGCACCCGGCTGGTTGAGTCTCAGCTCGTGCTGAACCAAATGACGCAGTCCGCTGATCAAGTGATGTTGCAGCGAATGAATCGGCGCTTGCAGCGCCTTGTTCGGGTTGCCACCGATGTTCTGTGCGGTGGAGACGCGGTCGGCCCGAATGACCAACTCGCCCAGCACGCCGGCACGTTCGTACTGACCGGCCAGGACATACAGCAAGCTGGCCCACAGCGAAGGAAATCCACTGAGCCAATCGAGCATCGGGCGGTCGAGAATCTGGGTGTAGAGCAAACCTGCAGCGGCGCCGTGCAGGTGATAGTCGCGACCTTTGACATAGCGAAAACGGTAGGGCTGATCCAGGGGACCGTGCCAAGGATGCCAAAGACGGCCATCCTGACGCTCGACCTGCAGGTCCACGGCGATCTTGCCGATGTCATGCAGCAGAGCGCCATAAGCAATACCCGCCGACCAGGCATCGGTCTGGGCGGCTTGGTCTTCGGGCGCGGCGCCGGTCGGAAGCAGATAGGATTGGCGCAGTTTCAGACTACAGGCGACCAGTTCCAGTCCATGGTCGAGCATGCCACCGAGATACGCATGGTGGTGTGTCTCGCTGGCAGGGAGTTGCTGAACCTGTTCGGCGTAGCGATGGATCGGATTTAAATAGAGCTGAGTGAATTGTGCGTGAGAGAGAGAGGTGTATTGCCAGATGCGATCGAGCAACTGGCGGCGGTGCTCCGCTGCTAACAAGTTTTGGGCCGACTCGATGGGCAGGTAACCGTCGGCGACGCTCAGGGTCAGTGGTGGAGGGGGCTTCTGCCTTTTGTGGCGAAACAGACTGAGCATCGTTTCCTCCGGGAAGTGGTTGGATCAGTGGCCTTTTAGCCTTTTCGGATAGAGCTCTTACCCTTGAGTCCCCATTCCCTTCCAACCCTTACCCGTCCTTTTGGCTCGTGTCCCTTTGTGCGGCAATCGGGATATCGATACGGCTAGACATCGTTTTGTTGGGGGGCTAGTACGGAAAAGAAAAGAGTCGGTACACTGCGGTGCATATTTTTTGGGTCTTGCCATGAACCTCACTGACGCCACGCTCGTGCTGCTGCTCGCGGCACGTATCCATGGGACCGACGAAGCCGTCAGGGCCTCGGCGAAGAGCGTGGTCAAGAAGTTACCGCGCAGTAAACGCGATCTGATCTACAAGGTGATCGACAGCCGGAGTCCGCTCGAGCTGGTGGATTTTCTGGCGCAGAACCTGGATACGTAACGGCCTGCTGCGGGTGTGCGCCCCTCTCTCGTTCTTTGCGTGAGGGCCCGCCGTATGATTCCGTCTGTTTTCTGGAAACAGAAAAAAGGGCTCAACTCGCGTTGGGCCCTGTGAAGCGTTTGCAGCGGTGAGGTAACGATCAAGCTCCATCGTTCATGCAGAGTGAGTCATCCAAGACCGCTTGCTTCAGTTGCTGCTCCAGGTTGAGTACATACTCCGAGGCGCTTCGGGCCTGGCCACTGGCGCGGAAGATCGCGCGTTTGTCAGCCTTGAGCAGGCCGAGCCAGGAGTCGATGTAGCCCTCGTGCTGCAGCACCCCCTGTATACCGGCGTAGGCACATAAAAATGCAGCGCCCATCTCGGCGATCAACTCCTCAAAGGCATAGCCTGGCGAGCCGAACGGACAGGATGACGTCACGCCTTCCCGTTGCAACCGAGCGTGATGCCCGGTCCAGTGCGTCAGCTCGTGCAGTGCGGTGGCGTAGTACCCGCCTTCATCGTGAAATTGTGCTTTTGTCGGCAGTTGGATGAGATCCCTGATCGGGTGGTAAAAGGCTTCGTCGGCAGGCCGATGAACGATGCATGCACCTGAACTTAACAGCAGATTTTCCGCAACGCTATTGGCCTGGAAGGGATGGGGCGGTTCCGTTTCGAGCAGGGTTTGATTGAACATCTCGAGCCCCTCCGTTTGCTCGATGTTGAACAGAAAATGCGTCCTGAGAATGCCGAAGTGAGCGACCTTGGGCTGACCGTTTTCATCGAGTACGGGTTGACCTGACTCGGTCTGTTCCTCGCGCTCCATCGGCTTGTAGAGCACAGCCAGAGTGCTGTGCTCACCCTTACGGATGTGCCCACCGGCCTTTTTAGCTTGGTTGAAGGTCAGCCAACGATCTTGAGTGAACCCCTGCAACCTGGCCTCGGCCCAGAGCAGCGGTAAATTGATGCCCGAATACGGACGTCGCGTGATGGCATTGATGGGGTAGGGTTGATGACCGATGTCAGCTGAGCCACTTGAGGACCAGGGTTTGATCCAGGGAGCAACGCCTTGTTCTAACGCGGTAACGATCTTGTCAGTTACGTCTTGGTAGATATCGCGCATGGCAATTTCCTCGAGAGAAAAACGAAGGAACGCCTTGCCCGTCGGGGAGGGTTCCCCGATGGGTGATGGGCTGGATTGATGCAGGTCTTGCATGCCGTCCGAATGTGGAGGTGGGCGCCGCCAATTGCGCTTAGCGCTGGTGTTCTCCTGCAAGCGCTATCAGTAAGGCGCCAGGCTGACCCGGTTCTTGGAGTAGGCTGAGACTCAATTGCAGCAACGGGTCGTGGTCGAAGTGATCGGTTGGTTCAATGTGGACTACCTCGAACAGCACATAGGGCTTCTGTGGATAGGCCAGGTGGGCTTCGTAGGCTGCGCGCAATACGTGGCTCAACCGATCAATCTGCAGCTTCCCAGCGTGATCGGAACGCTCGAGCTGTACTGCGTGTTGCCACGCGCCAGGTGTGAACACGATGGGCAACCGAAGGGTGTTCAGTGTTTCCGGTGTAAGTGAGTCGGGCATGGTATGTCTCCGTTGAAAACGCGAAGAAACCTGTCCCGTGCGGGGAAAGATTTCCCCGCGGTGGGTTGAAGAAAAACAAGAGGGCTTATCTCACGAGCAGCGCTCGAAAGGCGTTCAGGAGAGCAGTAGGCGTTCATCACCGTAGCAACGGTCACTGTGCGAGCCACCGAACGCTAATCGCACTTGGGGAGAACCATCATTGAAGTGACGTAGCCTTGAAGGTTCTGGCTACCTGGGCAGGTGCTGTCGATAACAGCGATCCGTACCTTGTATTTAGCCGGACGATTTATCTGGGTCAATCACTGTAGAGACGCTGTTTCACGGGGCTTGTCTTCTGGCTTCCAATGAGGATTTTTCGACCGGGGAAACTGATAAGCGGTCAGGCATGGGCCGTTTTCAGTAGTAGGCTATTACTCTTGGCTCAACCATGAAAACGCTCAGAAGAGGGCGAGACCATGCCGACTCAGCAACCTGTTCAGAGTTCACGCGCCTACCGCTGGGCGTACGCCTGCGGTATGTCGGTGAAGCGTGGTTACCGTAGTTTGAAAACGTTTGAATCCCACGTGGTTGAGCGTGCGGAGATGACAGGTATGCCCGCAGGTAAATTACTTGTTCGCGGGAGTTTTCTGATTGCCAAACTGGCAATGATCGGAGGGCTGCTCTTTATCGGTTTCTGGCTGGTCGCTTCTGTTGTGGTGGTGATCGCTGTGATTGCCCTTCTGCAGTCCAAGGCTGTCATCGACACGGATTTTGAAGAGGACAATCCAGGTCCTGACTACCTTGGGGCTAACTCCTATCTTGGCAACTACGATGACAATGGCCATTACATAGGTCATTTCAAATCATCTGATGACGTCAGATAAGCTTCTTCGTAGCACCCATCAACTGATCCGTTCCTTTGCCCGCTGCACCATGCGCGGCTTTGCTTGCACCACCTAGCATCCCCTCAAGGCTGTTGCCGATCGAGTAGCCAGCCCAGCTCATGGCGACCAAAAACAGTCCAGGCAGCACCAAGAACATCGCCCCCATCACATACTCGATCACCTGCGCGGTGACCGTCCCATCCATAAGTCCGGATGTGGGCAGCGACAACAGCACCTGATTGGACGCTGAAACCTGGTTGTACAAGGTATCGAGCATGCTGGAGTCGACCCAGCGCGCCAGTTCCCACCAGAAGCTCAACATATGAAGCGTGAACAGCGCGAACGTCACCATCATGACGGTCTTCAACTGGTAGGTACTGACCAACAGAATTAACGGCAAGCTGATGATGACGCCCATGATCAGGAAAGCCTGCACCATCGGCAGGGCGGCGCGTAGTGCATTCATCGCCGGGAAGTTGCTGAAGGAACCCAGTGCCAACCCGGTGTTGGTGGCCAGGTTATTGAGCCCCTGATTGATCGACCCGCCGCGAGCACTGGAGCCATAGTCCTGGTACACCTGTCCGGGCGACATGGACATCGATTGCTGGCGCGGGCTGACCAGCTCGCGCAGGGTGGCATCCTCGATCTCGTTGCTCGAACGGCCAGTCAACCAACCTTTCAGCTGAGTCAGCAGCGAAGGATCGACCTGCTGGATCAAGCGCTCGCGCAACCCGACACCGCTGTCGCTCCACCACTGCTTGCAGGTGGGATAGCCCGCGCCATTTTCCAGCCGCGGCAAGGAAATATCGCGGCTTTCGTCATATGGCCAGCTGACTCGTGGTGTGCGTGAACGATCCGTATCGTAGTAGCCGGGCGTGTCGAGAAAATAGCTTGAGCCGATCCAGGAGGCGTCATGACTTTGTGCCTTATCCAACTGCGGACGGTTGGTGAATAGCCGAGAGCGGGAATAGCCATAACAGTCGCGGGTGAAGTCGGCGACTTCCTGCAGCAGGATCTGACTGGCAATGCGCGAACTGTCGATCTCCATGCGCATTTGTCGGATATCCGGTGCGCAGGGGATGGAGGCGGTGGCTGCGGCGGTCACGCCTTTGCTCAAGGCATGCACTAGAAACCACCAGATCGGCACGTTGGCAGAGCGTTCGCCGATGGTATTGAAGGTGGTCCCCCAGGCGGTTTCCGCCGGCTTAGCCACACTCACGCCGCAGCGCTGGCTCGCCACATCATCGAACGCCATCGAGGCGAGGCTCAACGGAAAGACCGGCGCGCAGCCGAACAACACGACGATGTAGGCCAGCCACAACCGGTTCTCGATCCTCGGTACAGAGAGCAGTCCCTTGTTGCCTTCATCCGCGCCTTGCTGACGGGCCGACAACCATTCTTGCAAAATGATTGCTCCGAAGGGCGCGGCGAACAGTCCGGTATCGGACAGGACGCTCCAGAGGCCGTTGTTGATGATCCAGGCCAGGAGAGAGAGGTAAAACTCCAAGTAACTGTTGGTGCTCATGAGAATGGTGGTGACCTCACAGTCGGGTGAGTTCGACGCAGGTAAAGAGCACGAGCCCTAATGCCCCGATGCGCTTCACGCGCAGTCGATCCTGTGGTCGATGTCGGTAGCGCTGGAACAGATCGACCCAGAGCGCAAAGAGGGCGCAGTAGAGCAGGGCGCGCCACCACCGCAGATAAGGCCGTGCGGATTCGAATGCCTGCTGCCAGACTTCGAAACTACCCAGCGCAACGCGGCCGATCCAGGCGACCAGCGCGGCGCTCAGGATCATCACCGTGGCAATCCCCAGACTCGAAAGCAAAGTGAATAGCGGTGAGCGTTTCATGGCTCACTTGCGCCTGGCGTCAGCATCATTGAGTCGACCGGGCTCGGGGTCGCCTTGCTCGACGGTACGCGAAGCATCGGCACCACCGGCATGCCGATCGAGCACCAGGCTGGCGGTATTGGTGGTCAGCATCTGCCGTATCTGCAGCTCGGTTTGCAGCAGGCGAATTTCGCGCTCCAGGGTGTCGATGTTTTTCGTCAAGGCGGTCTGGGCTGGTTCGGCGGAGGCGATGTTCGGTTCGTGACTGCCCGCCAGCAGCGTGCGCAGCAGTAGCAATGCCTTGTCGAGTACGCTGGACAAGGCTGTCTCGCTGGCCAGGCGTCGCGCGAGCAGATCCTGGTCGGGATCGTCGCGCAGGGCTTCAACCACACCACGGGTCACCGGCAGCATCGGGCTGGAGGCTTTAGTCAGATTGTCAGGGGTAGTCGGCAGAGAGCCGGACAGCAACCCTTGCAGGGCCTTGAGGCGTTCGCTGTAGGCCTCCTGGATCAGCGGCGTCAATCCGCTGCCAGCGGTAGTACGCAGGGTTTCGCAGCTGTCGCAGGTCGCGACTTCGCTCTCGCCCAACACGCGAACGGCCCATTCGGATTCCTCCTGAGGCGAAGTCCAGGTCTGGCAAATAGCCCCACCCAGGCAATCGCTATTACTGATCGATGCATTGTCACCCACCGTTCGGTTATGCAGCAGGTTATAGCCCGCGCGTACCACGTCGGAAGTCACCCGAATGGGCATCTGCCCGTTACCTCCGGCCTTTGAGCCGCCGACCCAGGACACCCCGTTGTTGCCGTTACGGGCCTCGGTGTTTTTCACCGCAGCCACCGCATCGCCGCCGGTTTGTTCCAGATTGCCCTGCATTTCCTGGTTCTTGGCCAACGCGCCCCAGCCGGCCTGGCCGACCTTGTCCGCCATCTTTTCGGCCATGGCCTGGCAGGTCAGCTTGGAGCGGTCGAAGTCGATACGACCTTGCATCACCCCGTTACTGAGCAACTCATAGAGACCGGGGTTGGCGCGCTGAATAATCAACGCCGGCAGCGACATCACCGCTTGGGTCGCGTTCTGCACGATGTTGCCCATGATCTGCTGGAAACCTTCGGTGACGCCGTTCAGTTGGTTTTGCAGGGTGTTGGTGAGGCTCATGTTTCCGCACATCATGTTCGCTCGCCATGACCCGCCGACACCGAGACCACTGGGTCGGTAGAGCGAACTCGGTGAGCCGACTGCCGAGCCGCCACCAATGGTGTACATCACTCGGTCGTCGAGTACTTCGCCTTGAGTACCCAGGCGGTAATCGCCCTCGGCGGCGTGGGCATGCGTGGCCATGGCGAGCAGTCCACAGAGCAACAGACTCATCACGCCCAACCATGGTCGTGCGAGAAGCCGACTCATGAAGCACCGCCTTCGAAGTCGATGCTGAACAGAAAGGTCTGCCCCTCACGTTTGCAGCAGCTATAGGGACGCCACAGCGACCAGGCGTATCCGCCATCCGCGCTCTGTACCGGATCGCTGGGGAAGATGGCGCACGTGGGCTGAACCTGAGGGTAGAGCAATTGCCATTTGTGGGTCGAAGCGTCGTTTTCAACGATCGGGCCAGGCGGCCAGTAGCCGTCGCGTTTGGTGGGCGTGAGTGGTAAGTACACATGCGGCTGTCCGTTACGGGTAATCACATCGCCGGCCCGTTGCGCCATGACTGCGGCGGCCTTGAAATCGTCGGGCTGTACCAGAAAGCCCTGCCGGGGATAAACGTTGCCCCACATGTTTCCCGAAGCCTGACGTCCGACTTCACGGATCCCCGGCATGAGCGACTCGGGGTAAAGACTTTCGGGTATGCCATGGCGCCAGGCCAGTGAGTCCAGGGTGCTCAGGTAGTAGGGCATGAACGCGGTTGCGCCGCTGGCACAGGCGTAGCCGGATTGAGAGGCCAGTTGTGTGGCGGCCCAGCCCCCTGGATGACCAATGCCATCGACGTTCTTGAAACGGGCCAGATTGTCGCGCTGGGTGTTCGGCGTGATCAGGTTACCGCCACCTTCCGCACCGCTGATGGGAGAGGAGAGGGTGGCCATTTCGGTCCAGGGGTTATTGCCCGTGGTGGCGTAGCTCGAGACCACGAGTTCAGGAATGAAATGACGCACCTTGGTCGAGGTTTTGACTGTGCAGCCGAAGGGCGTACAGAGCAGCCAGAAACAAATGCCGACGACCCTGTATGCGAGGCATTTTGGAGAAAGCGCGGAGGACATGATGCTGCCAGTATCCAGCGCCACGCTCGGGCCGCACGCCAGCAGGATGC
This sequence comes from Pseudomonas sp. GW821-FHT02H09, assembly GCF_059421425.1. Taxonomy (NCBI): domain Bacteria; kingdom Pseudomonadati; phylum Pseudomonadota; class Gammaproteobacteria; order Pseudomonadales; family Pseudomonadaceae; genus Pseudomonas; species Pseudomonas sp. GW821-FHT02H09. Next base: position 90,733 of record NZ_JBWKVA010000008.1, on the reverse strand, counting down.
TCAGCGCCAAAGGTCGTAGCTTTTGGGGCGCGATTGACGGGCATACTACAGGCATGATCCAAGCTCTTTGGGCTAATGGCCTGGACACGTTCAATGATTGAACGTACACCGTCAGTGATAAAGCTGAAGCTGGCGTTGTCGATTTACAAGGATTTGCAGGGCGACGAGGTAGCTATTCGATGCTCAGCGCATGGCGAAGGGCGTCTGGCTCGGTGAGTAGCTGATCCGTCGTGATTTCGAGAATATTGGCGAGTTTGCACAGGACCATCAGCGACGGATTGCCCGTGCATCGTTCGATTTGACTGACGTAGGTACGATCGACCTCGGCCATGAGCGCCAACTGCTCTTGGGTAAGGTTCTTTATACGTCGCATCAAGCGGATGTTTTCCGCCAGTTGCAGACGCAGCTGTTCGTAGTCTTGAGTCATGCGCGCAAATTGCGCCTTGAGGGACTCTCAATCCACGGGATATAGTCTACATTGGTATTGATCTAGTCCATTTGATGCGCATACCTGTTATCCAGCGTTCATTTGGTTTCGTTATGATTTCGAGACTGGGTCCAGTGTCTAACAATAAAATTAGAACTCTAGGGTGTGTATGGACGAAAACTACATTTCAATTCCTGCGGCGGATGGTTGCTCAAGTCTTCTAACACCTTGGGGCAACGAATTTGCTCCAATGATCGAACGTGGCGTGCAATGCGCCCAGGCTTGGCTTGATTCGCCCGGTGAGATTCCACTGTGGTGGGAGCTGGCGCAAACACGCAAGACCTTTCCTGCCGGTGACTGCCAAGATGCTTTTGAAGCCGGATTCTTGTTGAGGATTCAGCAGCGGCTTCGAGGCGCATCGTAATAACCTGTCACTCGCTTCAGAGCGCGATACCTGAATAGATTTCCCTATGCGGGTTCTATGCCTCGCGCTCTATCGATCCGTTCAGCTACCCGGTAAGCGGCTTCCAACTCCGAACAGCCAATGTTCTGCATCAGTGTCCAGCGCTCGGCTTTTTCCTCGGGCTCCGTCATCGCCAGGGCGAGGTAAAGGCTGGGCGGCACGACTCGAAACAGCGTTTCGAGCTTCTTCGACAGCACGACCCCCTCGGTGTATTTGCCCGGTTCCTTGCTGGCGGAGAGCAACAAGGCTTTCTGTGCAGGCGTGAGTTTCTTGAACCGTGCAATTTCTTCGATTTCCGCGGGCGGCATGTTCAAACAAATCCACCATTCGATCATGTTGAGCATGGTCTGCGCGGCCGAGGGGAAGTCGGCAAGATTCTGTGTGGCGAGCCAGAACCAGGCACCGAGCTTGCGCCACATTTTCGTGCCCTTGACCACGAATGGCGCCAGCAGCGGGTTCTTGGTGATGATATGGCCCTCGTCGGTGACCATGATGATCGGTCGGCCCAGGTACTGGTCGCGCTCGGCAAGGTTGTTCACGGTGTTCATCAGGCTGATGTAGCTAATGGACATCTGTGCCTCATAGCCTTCGCGAGCGTAAGTGGCCAGGTCGACAATGGTCACATCGCTCTCGGGCCAAGGCGTGCCCTCGCGATCGAACAGTTCGCCCTCGAAACCCTGGCAAAACAGGTCGATGGACTCGCCCATTTCCTGGGCACGCTCACGACGCTTCTCCGGCAAATGCGGGTCAGCGGCGACGCGCAGCAAGGCGTCGCGCACGTTGCGGGTCAGTACCTGGCGGTCCGCTGCGACACAGGTCTGTGCTGCATCGAGGATACACTCGCGGATCAAGCTGCGATCGGCCCGGCTTAGGCGGGCTTCTTCCTTGGCCTCGCCGCCGGTGATCATCAGGCGGGCGGTGATCTCCAATTCGCCGAGAACATCGCGCCGATCTTCGTGACTGGCTACCGCCTCATCGTCCAGCTCATCGATCGACAGACTCGCGACCTGATCCGGCTGCTCGACCAGGCGCCAAGCATCGACAAAGGGCGCGAGACTGACCGAGGCACCAGGTTTCAATTGGACCTTGTTTACCGACAGGCCCTGTGTCGCGAAGTAGTCACCCTGCAAACCAAACGAATTGCCGGCTTCGACGATAAACAGGCGAGGTCGGTACACGGCCATGACCTGCATCAGCAAGGTGACCAGGGTGGCCGACTTGCCGGCACCAGTCGGGCCGAACAACAGCAGATGACCGTTCATGGCCCGGTCCAGGCGTGACAACGGATCAAAACTCAATGGCGAGCCGCCACGATTGAACAGGGTGATCCCCGGGTGGCCGGTGCCGGTGCTGCGGCCCCACACTGGAACCAGATTCGCCAGGTGCTGGGCAAACATCAGGCGGGTGTACCAGTTTCGCGTGTCTCGGACCGGGTTGTAAGCCATCGGCAACCAACGCAGGTAGCTGTTGCAGGCGGCGACCTCATCGCCTTCACGTACCGGTTGCAGCCCCGCACCCAGCAGCGCGTTGGCCAGGCTGACCGAGCGCTGGTGCAATTGCTGTTCATCGTGACCGCGTACGTAGAACGCCAGGGTTCCTCGGTACAGCTTGTGCTGGCGGCCGATGATCGCGCGAGCCTCTTCGACATCCTGACGGGTCTGGGTCGAGGCCAGGTTTTCACCGATGGCTTTGCTGGCCAGGCGATTCAACTGATCCTCGAGTACATCCTGTGGTTTGACCACTAAGGTCAGACTCATCACCGTACCTTCGGGTAACTGGTCGAACAGCGCATTCACCGCGTCGCCCTTGCGGGTTTCGCCGGTGAGTTGGCCAATCGACGGTGCCCGTCGCAGCTTGTCCACCACCATGACCCGATGGGGTTGGCCATCGAAGAACCAGAGTCCGCGTTGGACATCCGAACGCGGCTCATTGAAAAATAGGCGCTCGGCGAAATCGTGATCGAAGGGCAGTTCCAGCGATTCACCGTCGCCCGACTCCGGATAGGCCACGCGGCGGTAGAACTCCTCGGGCGCTTCATCGGTGAGCCTGGGTGCCGGATTGAACCAGGGCACTAACCAGGCATAAAGACCTCGGCCATCGACTCGTGCCGATTGCACCCCGCATGCCTGCAACGAAGCCGCGATACGTTCGCAAGCCTCATGCAGGGATTGCACCGGGGTGAGTCCTGTCTCCTCAGCATCAGACTCAAGCCAGCGATAGACCACCAGGCGCACCCGGCGGTTATTGCCGCGCCAGGGCAGGCGTGTCACCACTTTATCCTCAAACAGACCGCCAGGCTTGGTGATGGTCTTCAGATGAAGGCGGCTGAGCTCCAAATATGCCTGGGTGAAGACCGTGCCTCGCGCGCTGTCCCGGATATAGTCGGTGAGTCGGGTCAGATAGGGGGTGAAATCGTTGTCGTCCTGGCAGAAAAACTGCGCTACCCAAGGCGCTTGATCCAGCTCGTCAAAGCTATCCTGCAGGGCATCCTCAAGGGCATCGCGGGCCGCCATCAGCCAATCGGGTTCGCGCCCTTCGGTGCCGATGGGCAGTAACTCGAACACCGCGCCCACCGAACGATTGTCATCGAGCAGAAAACACTGCTCGGTGTCGAGGTACTCGACCCAAGGCAGGTGATCGGTGAAGCTGGGGTTGTGCGTATAGAGTGCAGCGTCATCGGCCAAGGTGGCGCGAGGGCGCAATGGGTTGCGCCAGGCTTTCCACGCAGGAGTGCGGTTGCTCGAATCGCCGGTACGCACTACAAGTCTTCCTGACGTTCACCAGGTAATGCGTATTGCACACGTTGGTAGAACGGAAAGACTGTCGAGTAACCCGGGATCGGTGCCTGCTCGGTACCACTCAGATGCGGATACACGTACAGCACCAGATCGGGATTGGGCAGGCGAGGGAACAAATTGTGGATCTCGTTCGTCGCTGTGCGCGTGTACGGTTCTTGGAGATAGGCGGAGAAATCTTCCTGGACCAGCGGACGGCGTAACTGCCGCCGAGCATCCAGCAGTTGCTGCTGAGTGCCTTGCGAACCGGCACCGTTCCAGATGTCCAGCATGCTTTGCTCTCCATGGGGCAGCAGCGTCTCCTTGTCGGTGGAGCACCCCGCCAGGACCCAGCAGAACACGCTAATCCAGATCAGGCGGGGAAGCATGGTCTTTTTCATGGCGAACGCTCCGGCCCTTGGGCTCGTAGTCGATGGTGATCTCATGGTCGAGGTGCAGTGCGACTTGGGCGGCAGGTGGCACGTACACGGCAGCAAAGGCCTCGCCATACAGCTTGTTCACCCATTCGCGGATGTCGCTGACCCCACCACTGAGGATTGAATTCAGTGCGCTATTGCCACTGCTGCTGGTGACCCCGAGCGTACTGCCGCCGGAACTGATCACACTGCTGTTGTTCCGCTCATCCCCGAGCAGGGCGGCGACACCGGCTCCAGCCGCAGTGATCAGGCTCTGGCTACCGAGGTACTGCTGGGCGTTCGAGCGACGTTCACCAGCAATGCAGGGAATGCCATACGGATCGGACAGGTAGCCGAGTCCGCCACGGATCTTGTCGGTGTTTGAGCTCTGGGTGGTGGAGGCATTGCGGCTGGCTACCGCCTTCGGCTGAGGCACCGTGCGGATAGTGCCGTCGGTAAACACAAAGGTGATTGACTCGACCTGTCCGCGTACACAAGACAGGGTCCAGTCACCGGACGCCGTGCCGCTCATCACGGCCCCCGCGACGTCCGGCAGGTCGATGCCGTTGGCAGTCAGGTTCTCCGGACCGACCAACACCTTGAAGGGATAGGGATCATTAACTGTGCCGTCCACCGGGACTCGGCCAATCAGCGCAGTCATGGCGACCGAGCCCATCAGCGTGGCGTTTTCGGGAATGGTGTAGACCGGCTTCGCGCCTTCGGTACGATCAACGGATCGCGTCAGGTCGCGCTCACCCTTGGTGACTGCACGTAGCTGTTTTTGGCTGCGATCAATCGCGTTATCTTTCAAGCCTTCCAGAGAGTTGAAAGCGGTAGGCAGACTCAGTGCGGAGGAAGACTTGGTTTTGCCTCGGGCGTCGGTGGACGGAGCATCCGAGGGTTCAATCCACTGCAGCGCATCATTGGCAGAGTGCCGCCCTTCGAACTGGGCACTGTCGCCCGGCTCAAGCCCCAATCCGATCGGCATGTCTTTGCCTTTGCCGGTCAGCCCCGACAACTGTTCCTGCAATTGCGTCAGCAGACCGCGAGCCTGGCGACTGTCTTGTTCCGCTTTGAGTCGGGCCTCGTTGGCTTGTCGGCGGCCTTCGTCGACCTGCTGGGTCACACTGCCAAGCGCCGTCTGGATACGCGAATCGACACTGTTTTCCCGCTCGCGCAGGCGGTTGTTTTCCGTCTGCAGTGAGTCATTGTGTTTCTTCAAACCGAGCATGTCGCTGCGCATGGCCTTCACCTGGCCGACCAGGGTGGCGACCGTGTCGCGTGGGGTATCGCCAGCAATGCCGAGCGACTTGGCTTGCTCGACGGATAACTGAAGGTTGCCCTGATCAACTGGGTTCTCTGGAGAGGGCGTGTTGCCACCCGCGACCCAGGTTTTCAGGATGATCAACACCACGGCCAGTAGCGCAGCCGGTACCAGCCATTTGAGCAATGCGTTAGCTTTCATCGTCAGCACCTCGCGCAACGGGCGGGAGCAGCACGGCTTGTTCGAGGCCGGCACCGCGAGTGACGAGGAAGGCGATCGTGGTGTCTTCAGCACTGCCGACAGGCCCTAGGAAAGCATGCTGGAAGGCCGCGGCGAATAGCTTGGCCTGAAGCCGCCGTGGATCGAGTTGCACCGTCTCTGAACCACGATTGCGCAACTTCACCGCCGTCACCCAGTAATCACCGAGTCGCCAGGCGACGATGGGTGTGCTGGACACGTTTTCGGTCGGCATCAGGGTCGGCAGTTCGGTGCGCAGCTTGAGCGGGACGCGGCGTACACCGGGCAGGGACTCAACGGTGCGTAGAGGCGCGTACAGGCTTTGCGCGGCGTAGCGCGTCAAAGCGACCGGGATCGGTGTACGTTCTGGAACAGGGACGGTGCTAGATTCAGCCTCGGTAGCTTGCACCTGAGCATTCTTGAGAATACGCACGGGCTCCAGCGGTTGATCACCAGGCGTGGCCGCGATATCCAGCAGGATGACCTCGCCCGTTGCGACCGATTGCAGTTGCAGTCGGGTCGGTGCAATGGCTTCCGACGCTCGCAGGTACAGCGTGCCGCCGGTTGATTGCACGCGCAGCTTGCCCGTCAGGATTGAGGGTACACCGACTCGAACATCCTCATCGACAAAGACCACCCGCTCTTGATTGATCACCAGTGGGACCGCGAGGGGGAGGCGTTCCCAGTGCATCAGTTCGACGGCCTGCGCTGCAGCTCCCCATAGCATCAGTGAGACGGTTAGTCCCAGGGTAGAAATCCGCTTCATGGCTCACTTCCAGGCAGGGAGATTTTTTGCGGAGTGCCCTGATAACAATCCAGTGCCAGCCCCCACTTATTGCGTTCGGGATCAAGGTCAAAACGCACCACGCGTAATGGATAACGCACCACCACCCGTTTCACCGGCTCGGCGGCGTAATACTCATCGGCGTTGAGGTCGAGCTTTACCAGCCAACTGTCGCGGTCGAGTTGCTTGACCCTGAGTTCCGGATCCTCGCTGTAGCCTCGGCCCAGAATTTCGTAGACACCACGCACCCGCTGGCGCAGTTCGCCGGCGGCCTTGCGGTACTCGTAGTCGCCATCGAGGAAGGCCTTGCAGGAGGGTGTCAGGTAGGACTGCAAGCCATAGATGGCGCGGCGATAGTCCTGCTCGCCATCTGAGGGCCAGCGGTTGAGCTGACCAAAGATGTAAAGGGCAAAGGCATAGACATTCTCTGAGGGGATATCCCACCACTTGCGAGTGCTGCCCGAGCGCAGATCCGGTGGTACATGCACAGTCAGATCGGTTGGTGCCGAGCGCCAGCCGTACCAGAGCCCTGCACAGACCAGGGCAAAGATCATTACCGCCAGACGCAGGCTGAAGATATGGGCCTGTTGGGCATCCACCTTGTTCCGAAAACGACTCATGGTTGCCACCGGGACAGGGCAGGGCGCAGTCGACGCGAACGGTGAACCGTCCAGGCGCCGGAGTGGAGAATCAAACTTCCGCGCCCCAGGCGCCAACGGCTGGCGAGTATCCATTCGAGCTTGCGATACAGCCAGGTCTCGGGGCGAGCCCGTTTGGCCCGACGCAGTAGGGTGCCACCGGCAAATAACACCACCGCCATGCTTGCGATCATGCTGGTCGGCGCCACGGCAATGGAGGTGGTGGCGATCGCCAGAGGAACGCCCAGCAGCAGGCCAATGACGGCGCCGGTGCCGAGCGCTACCCACATCTCATCATTGGTTAAACCGCGCAATACGGCGGGATCACGATTGAGTCGCTCTGGCAGAAAGACCAAGGTGCCGTCGGCAAGGCGTTCGATGGTGTCGTTCATATCGACCTCACAAAATTGCGGCAGCCTTGGTCAGGAACCAGATAATGATCACCACTAACAGGGCCCCGATACCGACCACCGCGCCGAGGTCTTTCCAGGTCTTACGCTGGTTCTGCACGTCGGCATAAACGGTCAGGGAATGCCAGGCCACGCCGAGAAAGGCGAGCAAAGCGATCAGCAGACCGAGCAGGATGCCGCCGTCGTAGGCGTAGTTTTTGATCGTCTCGATCAATCCAGAACCCTCACCACGCGAAGGGGCCTCCATGGTGGGGAGTTCGGCAAAGGCCAGGCTTGGACCGAGCACCAGCAGCAGGCCGATCAAGCGCTGACTGGCACGATCACGCAGGTTGTTTTTCAGGGGGACAAAGCACTTGAGCATAGAGGCGATCTCCTGGGTTAGGACAGGGTGAAGAACATCAGGACGAGTAGGGCGAGCAAGACGCGTGCAGTACTGCCGCCGAAGGCGCCGAAGCGCACGCTGCCAGCCGCCCAACCCCGGTAAGCCGTCCACATCACCCAGGTACACCAGAGCAAAGCCAGGACGAGAACCAAGGAAAGCCACAGCGTCGAACTGCTCTGTGCTGAAAAGCCAGAGGCGTTTAGGAACGCTGAGGTCTGAGCGTCAGTCATGCTCATGGCGACGGCTCCGGGGAAGGAGTGTCGAGGCGGTAATTACCGACCAGTTCACCGAGATCGCGGGGTTGAGCGCGGGAAGGCGATAGATAGCTCTGCACACCTTGGCGAATGCGTTGGATGTCTTGAGTTAGATGGGAATAGTCGAAGTGATAACGTTCGTTTGGTTCAGAGGTACTTGCTACCTCAGCTCGCGTCGCAAGGCGTTCGATAGTGTCGAGTTGCTGTTGGATCAGGCTTAGCTGTATCTGCTCATGGGCAGATGCGGCATAGCTGCCCCCATGGAACGTCAACAATACGAGCAGAGGGCAGTTTCGGCAAAATGTAGTCAGCATGAGGTTAGCCCATTTGGTGATGGGACCAGCATTCAACTAACGCCTAGTCTCAGCAGTAAGAAAAACGAAACACGCAACGTCATTTTGTTTTCGATACAGTCCCTGACCGTGTAGCCAACTCGTAAGCAGCATTGAGGGCTATGGAGCGCGGTGAAATCATGCGAGTGGTTGTAAGTACAGTCTCGAATTCTCAAGAGAAACGACGGGGAGTCGTTAACATTTGATGCCGTTAGCAACATTGTTAGCGGTGTGCAGAGAAGGCGCGGACGAAATCAGCTAACGAAGAGTGAGTGCAGGGAATGAACATCCAACAAGCGATTCAGCGGTACCGTATAAGACAGGGAGTAGGGTTCTCCTTGATGGTCTTCGGGGCGTTATTTTATTTGGTTTCATCATTGATTTTTCTACACCAACAAGGTGAAACGCTTGCTGGCTCAAAGATTTTTGGGCACTTGGGCGGACTGATGCAAAATTTAGTAGCCGACATTTACCAAGCCACATCCCCCTATATTGGATTTGTATGGAACCACGCGCCTACCCTCAGCCAGGGAAACCCATTCAGCTACGGCAACTTTCTGTTTCTCGGTTTGGTGGGTGTGATGATTGTTGGAAAGCAATTGCTCCTTTCCGCTAGGCATCTCAAGGGGCGTGTTCAGGTTCAACTTGAACGTCTTGAGGAAACTCAGTGGCGCAATTCGATGCAGAATGGGGTTGCAATCCAAGTCAATGCAAACCAGATCGGTCAAATAAATTTTTACCAGCAATCAATGCCGCCGTCGCCTAGCAGTGATTGGTGGCAGCGGCCGTGGGGTATTGTTGGGTTATCTATCATTGGTGGTTACATCGTCGTAGTGTTGGCTAAATTGACCGGGATGGTTTAATAATCCAGTAATATGTCAGATGTATTTTTTAAAAGTCGCTGCGGTGATAGCAGTCGTTACTCCGAGCGTCACCGCGCAAGGCAAAAAAACGGCCATGGGATTGAGCGAAAAGGGCAGGGATAGGTAAATAATCCAGGGCACGATCAGCAGTGGCATCACTGCCCGCTTGGCGCGGTGATAGACAAAACTGCTCTCCCGCCCTGCGCCAAATTTACGCAGGTCACGGCGCATCAAGCCATCCACAAAACCGGTAAACATGGCCAGCAGAAACAAGGGTGTGGCCAGGACCAGAATAGTCAGGCGCACCACGAAGGTGAAGCTGACATACACCGCTGCCAGCACAAAATCCTCGATGCTCACGTAGAGCGGATTGATCCAGCCCCAGTAACCGTTGCCATGGCTCGACACACGCGCCTGCTGGGCAAAATCAGCAAAGCCAGTCTTGACCAACAACCACTGATTGAGCAAATCCAGTACCTGGACAGTCGTTTGTCCAGGTTGCTGGACGATGAGTGAAGATTTGAAGTGCTCGCTGAGCCAACCCAATTCGCTGCTCAACATGGCCTGGCTGTGTCGCCAGCCTTGATCTCCCCAGAAAAGCAGCAGACCGACGAATTCGATCAGAATCGAGAACAGCAACGAGGCGATCAGCAAACCGATGATGCGCAGGACCAAGCCAATCGCCGAGACGATTAATCCTGGGTGCTGGATAGGTTGTGGCTGCGTGTTTTGTGCGGAAGTCGTCATCGTTCACTCCATTGTGCGCCACAGGACTGATGTCGTTACGACGTCTCTTGAGTGTGTTCTTGCTGAATAGAACCTAGTGCGGGAAGGCCTATCCCACCTGATCCAAATCGAAGTTAATTGTTGGGCTGCCACCGCTTGCGCTCCACCATTTTCCCGCCTGCGCGTTGTAGGCCGCCCGCATTCGCTGAGTGAGTTCCTGCAGGTCCTTGGGCATGGCATCGTCGCTGGAGGGCTTAGGTAATGGCATGCGGACTTTCCAGAGCTGCCCACCGGCCTGGAAGGAGAACATTTGCCCTTTGGGTAAACTGACGATGTGAGCAGGCTCGATCAACGGCACGCTGGTGCTACTGACGCGGTCTTGCGAGGAGGAAGTGAAGTCTGTACTGGCCTCCGGATCGGAGGTGTCGGTGGCACCCGACACCAGGGTCTTGGTCAGAACGTTAACCTTGGGCAACTGTTGGGTGAGTAGTTCAGCGGTGGCGGTTTCGCGCACGCGGAGCATCTGCAGGGTGTTGAAGTTGCCAATCACCTGGCCGGCCTTGGCGCGGTTACCAATTCGCGCTTCGATATCGCTGAGGGTCTGGGTGTAGGCGGTTACCTGGATGCCAGCGCCGCCGCCCTTATTGATCAGTGGGATGAATTCATCACCCATCAACTCGTTGAACTCATCGGCGTGGAGGTTGATCGGCAGCTTGTCACTGCTGTTACCCGATTGGGGCAGGCCGTGGTCGATGCCGTGTTTGTAGATGTGTCCCGCGACCGAGACTAAGTCGGCGAACATGGAATTGCCCACAGCGGCGGCCACCTCGGCGTCGGTCAGCGCATCCAGGCCGACATAGACGATGCCGCGTTTCCGGATGATCTGCATCCAGTCAAAGATTGGCCGCGGGTCATCTAGGTCGGTGTAGTTGGGAGCCAGCAGTTGGGCGGTCTTACCGGTGGTGAGTTTCTCCAGCAGTGGCAGCAGCGAGGCGACAATCTTGTCGAAATAGGTGCGGTCATACCGCACCGCAGAGCGCAGTCCGTCCAGTACCGGATCAAATATCCGTTTCACCGCCAGGTATTGCTCGATGGCCACCACGCGCTTTTCGCGCCCGATCATATGCCGGGGAGTGTTCTTCTCGGTGAGCTTGCCTTCAAGCTGGACGATCACTTCCCATGCTTTCGGATCGGTCTTGGCGAAAAACTGCTGGGCGTATTCGATGAACAGTGCATCGATGTTGACCACATGTCGCTGGATCTGCAGGTAGTCCGGACGTCGGCCCAGCTCGATCAGGGCGCGGGCGATGATGTTGACGAAACGCCAGGCGAACTCGCGAAAGGCGGCAGAGTTACCTTCGCCACTGAGCTGCCCGGCGATACGTGACGCCACTTCCGAGATACGTCCGAAACGTCCCACGGCGTTGTAGCGGGCCGAGATTTCTGGCCAGCCCAGATGGAAGACATAAAACTCCTTCTCCCGACCGGCGCGCTTGGCTTCGACGTACATGCGCTTGAGCAGGTCGGCATCGCCCTTCGGATCGAAAACGATGACCACCTCATGTTCGACGCGGTGAATGTCCTGGGTGATGTACACCTCGGCGAGTCGTGTCTTGCCGACACGAGTAGTGCCGAGCACCAAGGTGTGTCCGACCCGTTCGCCCAGCGGCAGACTAACTTCCGTTTCATTGGGCTCGACCCCATGCAACAGCGGCGAGCCACCGACCGGGGGCAAAGGGCGCAACGGATTGAAGGCACTGTCCCAGGCGGTGACACGGGCCAATGTCGAGAGCGGAAACGGTGCATGCTCCAGGCGCCGTTCGAGTTCACGGGCCAGGCGATAGTGGGTCGGTTGGTCGACGTAGTGGGCGACCGCGGGGTCCTGAGCCTCGACCAAGCGCTGGGTGTGCAGGCGGGTCCAGCGAAAGCCGCGCCCCATAAACAAGCGCTTACGGCTGACCGGAATCTGTCGGCTGGTCAGTTCGTAGCGGGGCAGCCGTCGGATATTGCGCCGATAGCGCAGCACCTCCCAGGCTTGTCGCAGCCGGATCAGGCCGAACAGGGCATAGGCCAGCGCCGCGCCCAGACCGATCTCGGGTGACAAGGCCACGGCCCAGGGCGAGTACACGCACAGCACCGCGGCGGCGATGCAGATCGCTACGGTGTACAGCTCCACCGCTGGCCGGAGCTTGGACTCCATCGCATGCTCGGCCATGACCTGGACTCACTGTTCCAGTGAGGTGGCAGTGATCAAAACGGGGTAGTGCTCAATCTGCAGGCGGGTGGCAATGTCGTTGCCGTTGACCGGCAGGATGGTGATGCCCGGAGCGGCTGCTCGAATCCGGGCTAGGGCTTCAGTATCGGCCACTTCGACGGCGAGGCCAGCCGCGCCCATTTCCTGCAGTTTAGCCGCATGTTGACGCAACCAAGCCAGTGACTGGGGATCCCCACCGACCAAGAAAAATGGCCGCAAACCCGGCATGTTCAGGGCTCGGGAGGTGATCTGGCCTGGGCTCAAGTGAGAGCTACGGACGGGCAGTATCCAGGCTTCATCGGCAAAGGTGGACAGGTCCGCATGCATGGCCCGATCAGGCTGGATCTTGTTGTTTATTGGCGGCCTGGAAACTTGAAAATGGGGGCGGGTGAAGTCGCTAGGCTGATCCCCTGCTATGGTCAGTTCCGGCTGGGCGAAAGGTGCCAAGAGCAGGATGAAATAGCAGGTAAGGGATATTCGCTTCATGGTGGTGTGCCCTGTTTGAAGGAAACCATCAGTCGTTCTAGTTGCCGGGAAAAGCCGGCGCGGTAACGCGCGGCCGGCGTTCCTCCTGCCGGGCGGTGATAGCGTCCGGCAGCTGACACCCAATCACCGCTGGCGGCGTGATGCTCCTGCAACAGCGCGGCGGTGAGGGCGAGATTTCGGTAGGGGTCGAGGGCTTCGCAGGGACTGGAAAAACGTTGTCCGTGGTAACCCAGGTTGGTTTGCCCGAGACCGACATCGACCTGCTTGGCGTCATGTTGAGCGATCGCCTGAAGTAAGGCGTGACAGGCGGCCTGGTGAGTGGCGAAGCGGTAGGGGGTTCCGGCGATGTTCAGGGTCCACGGCCAGGGCAGCAGTCGACCACGGACGCGGGTACCGCTCTCCTGCAGGGCAATCGCGAACAGCACCGTAGAAGGAATGTCGGCGTCATGCGCCGCCAGTTGGTAGGCCGGAGGCGGAAGTTCGTCAGCCTGGACGGCGAGCACCGCCAGCAGGAGCGCAATACCACTCAGTCGAGGCGTTGCCATTGTCCATTCACCTGTTGAAATGTGGCAGGCAATGATCCCGGGGCACCCAGGCCGAACCAGCGTCCACGGTCATGGTTCAGGGTGATCTGTCGGTGTTGAACCTTGGCCGGATCGATGTCTGCTTGCCGGGCCCAGCTACGGACGCGTTCATCCTCGCCTTGGCTGCCCACCAGGTAGATATCGAACGCTGTATCACTGCTTTGCAGACGCTGCGCTTCGGCGGTGCACGCTGGGCAGTGGTCCTCCACAAATAGGGCCTGGCGCGGCATGACCGATGAGGTGGCAGTGGATGCCATGCCCTGAATCGGCAGCAGCCGGGGAAACAGCTTGGCCCAGGCCGCGGTGTAAGCGTTTTGGTAGGCCAACTCGCGCTCGGCGCGTTTGGCTTCAAGTGCTACCTGTAATTCGGCATAGCGCTGGCGCTCTTGGTCGGTCTGGGCCTCAACCCCGAGTGCGGTCAGCGGGTCGAGGTTCGGGCTCCAGAAACCGCGAGGGCCGGCTTGGATCTGTTCGAAGCGCGTCCACTCCTGCTCCGTCAGACCCCAGCTCGCAGCCTGTTCAGAGTCAGAGCGCTTCAGGGGAGCAGACTGCGTGTCCTGACGCCGTGACGGTGTCGTGACAGGATTGCCCATCGTAGCGCCCGTGGTCAGTAGCGAAACGAGACAGACAACGGAGGGCAGTAGCGCTCTGTTCATGATCGCTTCTCAAGGGAGTTGCACGGTCTGGTCTGGCTGAGCGGCCACCGCGAAGATGGCTGAGTTCGGTTCCAGCACTTTCAGCTGCCAGGTTCCCAATTGCTCGCCGCTATGCAACAGCCGAACATCCATGAGAGAGCGACTGTCATGAGGAGCGACCGCCAGAAAGCGCTCACCACCGCGGAACTCGACACTCAACACTGAAAACGGCGGCGAGAGTGGGGCAGGTGTAGGGCGAGTCTTTTTTTTCGGCTTGGCTGCGGAAGATGTCGGTGGTGGGGGTGATGGCTGGGTCTTGAGGTCCAGGAGCTGCTGCTCGACGTGCTCAAGGCGTGCGCGTAACACTGTCATGTCCGCCGCGGTGGCGCGGGCTGCCAGACCGTCGCGCAGTTCCTGTATTTCTTGTGCCCACTGATCCAGCATCGGATCGAGGGTATTGGCCTGTTGCTCACCGGTATCGACCATCTGCTTCAGGTCTTTCAGCGCGTACTGCAGCTTCTCCTGTGAGTCCTTGAGGGCGTTTGAATCACGTTGCAGGGTGTCCAAAGTGTGTAGGTACTGAAGATTCGTGTTCTGCAGTTCGGCCACGCGCTGATACTGGTTATACAAACCGCCGCTCAAACCGGCGACCACCAGGCAAAGCAGTCCAATGATGAGGGTTTGAAACGTCGAAGTTTTCATGGACGCGCCTCCGATTGATGGGGCGAGACGGGTGTGATCAGCGCGACGCCGGCCTCCGTTCTCTGCTGTGCGAAGCAGACCGAACGGCTGACTTCATCGATCGTGAGTTGCCAAGCGGGGCCAGCCAGCACTTGTAGCGCGCTGCGCAAAGGGATTGGACCAAGCCGGTAATGGGCCGCCGGCAGGGGCCGAGTAAAAAGCACCTTCACCGCCGCGGTATCGGGACAGAGCGAATAGCCCGAGCGCTGCAATACGTACTGCAACGCATCCTGCACCGAAGGGCTCAGGCTGGACGGGATGCTCACATCGACGATCTGGGTGAGAAGGTCGCGTTGTTCCGTGGTGGGCTCGGTGCTGACCAGCGTATAGCGGCCATAACGGAGTTCTGCCGGAGGATGTTCTTCGGCTGTGCCCCTCGAGAGCTTGGCCCGAGAGCCACTGTCGATCTCTGGATGGGTCGGCAATGGGTTGGGGATTTGCGCGGTGCAGGCGCTCAACAAACCCAGCAGGCAGACAGGCGTGAGAAAACGCTCCATGAAAAAAACCTCATGTCAGATTCAGTGCAGAACCTGACATGAGGTGAAGGAGCGATTCAGTGAGAAAGTTGATTCAAAGCGGGTCGTATTAAAGCAGAACGCGTTGTTACTCATCAAAAATGGCGAGTCCCTCCAAGACGGTGGCGTCGGGGTCAAAGATCAACAATCGCACATGCGCCAACGCCGCCAGGTATAACACCGTGACCAGGGCTTCCGGTGTGCCGGCGTCGAGTTGCTCTTGTCTCAAGCTTGAATAACGTTTGCCCTCAATGTTCAGCAAGTTCTCGTCCGTCCATGGTGTGCCGATCAGTTTGCAACCGATACCGTTGCAATCCGGCAGCGTAAAAAGCTCGAACAAGAGGCCAGTTTGCCTCGGAACGGAGTGACTGACCCACTCCTCCAGATAAAGCATCGCTTCTTCGGGAAGGTGTGCGGTACTGATCTCCCAGGCTCGACTGTAGTGTCCCGTCTCGAAGCTCAAGTGATGGAACACGGCTTGGGCTTCTTCCAGGGAGTACAGGTCGCCAACGTGATGCTGCTCGTTGAGCGTTTGGCCAATCACGGCGTAGATCACTTGGCGCACCAGCCCAGTGGACTGGCAGCATTCATCCAACTCATTCGGAATGGATTGGCCTTCGCTGATCAAGGCGAAATCGTCATTGAACAGGCACGGGAACAGCTGCAACTCATCGTCGGACAGATGGGCCTGTGAGTCGTGAACAGGTCGAAAGCAGGGCGGGCAGTCGTTTTCGTAGGTGATCAGTAGCAGCCGTTCAATATGCAGGTTGTCGTAGCCGCGAGCAAATGGATTTGAGGCCGGCAGCAGAGCTGCGGCTTGGGGTATGGGGTTCATGAGAGGTGCTCCAGGATGAAAATGAATAAGGCGCCCGAAGGCGCCTGTGAGGGTTAAAGCCAGCCATATTCGGCAAGGGAAAGCGGGCGGCCTTCGCCCACGATGAAGTGATCCAGCACACGCACTTCGACCAAGGCCAGGGTTTCCTTCAGGCGTGTGGTTAGGAGGCGATCTGCCTGGCTGGGTTCCGTACAACCTGAGGGGTGGGTATGAACCAAAACGACAGCTCCCGCGTTATGAGCCATGGACCGCTTAATGACCTGTCGCGGGTAAACGCTGGCGCTGTCAATGCTGCCGTAAAAGAGGATTTCGAACGCCAGCACCCGGTGCTGGGCATCGAGAAAGATCACACCGAAGACTTCATGTTCTTGTGGCGCAAGGTGCAGTTTTAGGTATGAGGCCACAGTGTCAGGCGACGTCAGGATAGGGCCGCGGGCGAACAGCCGACGATCCAGAATATGCAGCGCTTCGTCGATCAGCTGGTTTTCTTGGACAATGCGATCAGCCTCGAGATCCGAAGTCTCGATCAGTGTGAGTTGGGTGCTCATGGTGGTACCTCCGAAGGGAACAATCAGGGGTACACGCCCAAGGGGAGTGGTATCCCCAAGGTGGGTGTGGAGTCGCGGGCGTTAGCCGTTGGTGCGTCGTTTACAGCCGAGTGAATCGGTGGCGTTGACCGTGCAGGGGTGAACCACAGCCGTCGCAGGGCAATGGGGAAAAGGCTTTTATCCCCCAGCCAGCCTCGGGATCGAAATCGGCGCTGATGGGCATTAACCGAACCAGTCCACGATGAATACCGGCGATGCGTTTCTCGACCTCATCCGCCGTGTAGTAGAGCGATAACGTGCTGTAGTCCTCGTAAGCAGCAGCGAACAGGCAGTCGTCGCAAAGCCAGAAGGATTCCATGATGGTTCTCCTGTGCGGATTAAAGAAAAGGCGCTCGAACGAGCGCCTTGATGAGGAACATCGTGGACTGTTCAGGTGGACTGAACGGTAGGGGTGGCATCACGGCGGGCCGTGCGGGGAGTGGTTGGAGATTCAGGTTCGACCCGAGCCTCTGTTGGGTTTTCGGTCTCCTCAGCTTCGGCATCAGCCGATGGTGGGGATGGCTCACTGTTTGGCGCTTGCTCAGCAGGTGCTGTTGCTTCCTGCCTGGCGGGCGCTTTGTACTCGAACGTGCCGTTGATCTTGATCCAGTCGATGAACAGCAAACGACCTTTCAGGCTGGCGCCCGGTTGACCTTGTTTATCGCCTTTCTCGTAGAGAAACGGATCGATCCACAGGTCGCCGATACGGAACGACAGCAAGACCTTTTTCTCGGCGTTGACGGCGTCCATATAGAGGCGAATCAAGCGTTCAGCTTCACCCCCAGCAACTTTGCAGTCGAAGCGGGTGTACTCCACCGCATCGCTGGCACCGTGCAGGGCGGCGATATCGCAGGCCATGAATGGCTGGCCGCGGCGGACTTGCACTTCACGAACACGGTTGAGATAACCGATACCGACGGTGTGCAGGTTGAAGTAGGTGGTCGCTTCTTGGGATTGGTTGGCGTGGGCCATGGTGGTTCTCCTGTTTCAAGGGAAAACGGCGACGCACAGTCCCTGACGGGGAAGTGAGCCCCCGTCAGGGTGGGTGAGGTGAAGTCGAGCGATGAACTACTCGCCACCGGCAAGCCGATGACGATCAGAACGATGCGTCTGGGGGAATAGCGGTGCAGCAGAAAAACGTCTGCAGTGGTGATCCGCAGGCTGGGGTAGTGGGCATTCATCACCGCTGAAGCGGTAACCGTGCGAGCTTCCGAACGCTGATCGCACTTGGGTAAACCACCACGAATGTGGCGTAGCCTTGAAGGTTCAAGCTACCTGGGCTGGGCTGTCAACGACAGCGAACCACGCCCTTTGTATAAGCCTGTCACAGGGGAGCGTCAAGGCGCTGCAACCCGATTTTTTACGCCTGGAATACAGTGGCAATCACTGGAATGAAGAAAATGAAGAGTGGCCTGGCGGGGCGCCAGGCGAGGAACAGAAAAGCCACCTTTGACGGTCTTACGCAGTCGACATGCTCCTCGCAAAGCCTGGTTTAACTGCGCCTTGATTCGCCAACCAACCCTTGTCGTGGCCTGGGTCGGAACATGCTGGCACGCATCCGCGCACAAAGGGTGCCCAGTGTTTCTCCGGCGGGCTCCGGGACTGAATACGATCACCGAAGCGGATGACCGCTACTGCCTGGCAGAGGCAACAGTGGTCATCCGCCACCACGATCAGGTCGAGCACAAAACGGGAGCGGAATCCCGCAGAAGAGAAGGCTCCGAACTCAAGGAGTTCGACCGAGCTGCCCGGAGCGAATCGGTCTTGGGTCGCCGTGGGCGATGATCCTGAGGCACTACAGCAGAGACAGTGGGACCACGTCAAGCCAGTGGGCGATCCTCATAAGGCAACTGCATTGAGCGAGATGAAAGAGGTTACTTGCTGCCGAGATGAGCAGCCTATTGTTCGACGGTTGCCAGGATAAAGGTGCAGTCACTTTCTTTGTCTTGGCCTGTGAAATCGGACAACACTTAATCGACTTAGAGAGGGATCAGCCGTCGTTGATGATGCACTCATCAGTACATCCCTCCAATACTCATGTCGATCTCCAGTGGCGCGTCATGAGCGACGCGTATCTTTTCTGATCGGCACCGTGCCCTTACAGTCGGGGTAGTGGGAGCATGACCAGAACGGCCCTGATTTCCCCTTTCGCTTGAGCATCGAGGCGTTGCAAATGGGGCAGGTCGGGCCGGCTTCGACCGGTACCGCCAAGGTGAGCGTTCCGCAGTGTGCGACCAATTGCGCAATCCAATTCGCCTGCTTGGCGACGAACGCATCCAGGGACAGGCGTCCTGCTTCGATTTCGTCCAGGGCCTGTTCCCAGATCGCGGTCATACCTGGATCTGCGATTGCAGTGGGTACCGCCTCAATCAGGGTATGGGCCGCGGCGGAGGCCATCAAGGCGCGTTTTTTCTTCAGCAAATAACCGCGATCAATCAACCCTTTGATGATGCCGGCTCGCGTGGCTTCGGTACCGATACCGGTGGTGTCCCGAAGTTTCTGTTTCAGGCGTGGGTCGTTGACCAGTTTGGCCACGTTTTTCATCGCCTTGATCAGATCGCCTTCGGTGAGAGGTTTGGGCGCGGCAGTGCGCATGGACTTGAGTTCGACGTCGTTCACTGCGCACTGAGTACCCTGTTGCAAGACGGGCAAAACTTGATGCTTTTGACTGGGCTCATCCTCCTCGGTGTTTTCGTAGAACAAGCCTTTCCAGCCCTGAACCAGAATCTGTTTGCCAACAGCGGTCAATCGTTCTTCGCCACACTCCAGTTCGACCTGGGTTCGATCAAACTCATGATGCGGAAGAAATTGCGCGAGGTAGTGGCAACGAATCAGCTCGTAGACATTGAGCTCCTGTTCAGACATCCGCGCAAGGTTCGCGGGTTCGGTGGTGGGGATGATGCCGTGATGCGCTGTGACCTTGGCATCGTTCCATGCCCGTGAGCGCAATGATCGATCGAGGCTTCCGAGTGCGGGCCGTAGTGCGGGATCCGTTTTGAGCAGGGCATCGAATACCGCGGGAACCTCGTTGAACATACTATCCGGCAAATAGCGGCAATCGCTGCGCGGATAGGTGGTGGCTTTGTAGGTTTCATACAGGGATTGGGCAGTGTTTAGGGTTTCCTGAGCGCCGAGTCCCAGCTTGCGCGAGCAGACTTCTTGCAGTGTGCTCAGGTCGAAGGGCAGGGGCGGAGGTTCTCGGAAATGCTCAGTCTGCAGCGAGAGTACTGTGGCAGTCTTACCACTAGAAGTCTCTTGGGCCGCCTGAATGGCCAGCGCTTGTTGCAGGCAACGACCTGCCTCGTCCTGCCCTGAGCTGGGTGGTAACCACGACGCTATGAATGGTTGCCCCATTGAGGACAGGTGCACCTCCACTTCCCAGTAGGGCACCGAGACGAAGCTGGCAATCGCACGATCCCGATCGACTACCAGACGTAAAGTGGGTGTCTGGACGCGTCCAACCGACAATACACCGTCGTAGCCCGCCCGCCGACCAAGAAGGGTAAACAAACGACTCAGGTTCATGCCGATCAGCCAGTCGGCGCGGCTGCGGGCGAGGGCTGAGTGGTAGAGCGGGAAGGTCTCCTGACCAGACTTCAGCGAGGACAGTGCTTTGCGAATCGACGCGTCGTTGAGTGCGGACAGCCAGAGGCGCTGAACAGGGCCTCGATACTTGCAGAGCTCCAGTAACTCGCGGGCAATCATTTCACCTTCGCGGTCGGCGTCGGTTGCGATGACGACGGTGGTGGCTTCACTGAGCAGGCGCTTGATGACTTTGAATTGTGCCGCGGTCTTGGGTTTGACCTCGATCTGCCACTGCACGGGAATGATCGGTAGATGATCCAACGACCAACTCTTGAATTGCTCGCCATAGGCTTCAGGCGATGCTGTCTCCAGCAGGTGGCCGATACACCAGGTGACGGTTGTCTCTGTGCCGATCAGGCAACTATCACCACGCCGAGTGGCCCCGAGTACCTTGGCGATGTCCCGACCCTGGGAAGGTTTTTCGCAGAGGAAGAGGCGCATAGAACTGCTCCGGATTGAGTTCGGAGCAGCGTTGTTGGAAACAGCAGTTGCGAGATATGAGAAACCTGAATGGCAGGTTCCTCATATTAGTCGGTGAGGGCAGGCTTAAATGGTCCGTAGCCGCTAGACGGTTGTAGCGTTGGCAACAGGGTGGGTCGTCACGAGCAGCGAGTAATAACAGCCCAGCAACTTCACGCAAAGGCGCAATTTTTATGCCTGAAGTCTGTCAGTCCGTAGGTGGCTGCCCTCTGCGCTTTTTGGGTTTCGACGCAGGTGAACTGGCCTGCTCTGTATTTTGTCCAACGTGTGTCGCAGATGCCGCTGCTTCACTGGATCGTTCCCGCATGACCACGCTGTGCACCCGGTGAGGCAAGATGCCGACTCGACGCGCCTCGATCTTGAAGGTCACCCGCGCATTGTCTTCGCTGTCCTCCCACTCATCGCGTACGGTGCGGCCTTCGACCAGCACGCGCATGCCTTTCTGGTACAGCGTGCTCCAGTGTTCAGCCTCGCGGTGCCAGAGCTCAACCGGCGCCCAATAGCCGCCTCGATCTTCATAGCTGCCATCGCGTGGCACAGGGTTGTCGAAGTACACATTCAGCCGTAGCAAACGCCGTGGCTCGTCATTGCCTGATGGGAATTCCTGGAACTCTGGCGCACTGCCGATGTTGCCTTCGCCGACGAAAAAAGTACTCATCGTGATATCTCCACTGCGGGTGTGAACTGGCGCAACAGCCGTTCGGCGCTGTCCATTTTGATCGCGCAGGTCGTGGCCTGGCGGTAGAGCGAATGCACCACGCTCATCTGTAGGTTCAGTGCAATGCGCTCGCATTCGAAACGGTGCAACCCCTCGCGTACGACCTGCGGTTGGGTCTTGTTGCGGACCTGGCGTTCCCAGACCGCAACCCCCATACGGGCGAAGTCACGGGTGCGCCAACGCAAAAAGGTGCTGCCAGCGCTGGTGTTTTGCAGCACCAATCGAATATCCAGCAGTGAGTAAGGGGGCTGTCCGGCTTGCTGCACAACAGCCTCCATCAGGTGACATAACTGCGCCTCGATTTCCCTCGCCATCTGCGCCAGGAGCTCCAACTCCCCCTTACCCTTAAAAGGTTTTAAAAGGCCTTTTAGGGAGGCTGCGTGTTCGAGCTGACGATAGGCATCCGGTGTCAACGCTTCGAAGGGCATTGGTTGAGCCGAGGTCAGGGGATTCATGCTTCGTCCTCCGTCGCAGATAGCTCTCCCGCTTCCTCTGCCAACGCGTCAGCGTCATCCACTGGCACAGCACCACGACGAATGATCGGCGGCGCGAACTGGGAGCGGCGAATACCTTCAAGGATATCCAGCGGGGGCAAACCAAGTTTCTCTATGGCTGCCAAGGCCCGAGCGTTGTTCGCCGCCATGTCATCACGCGTGACGCCAGCATGCCGATAGCGCTGTGCCTGACCGAACAGGCTGCGCAGCAGATGGGCGCCGTCGTCGATCCAGGCTTCCATGTCGATACGGCCGATCAGGGCGGTGTGATGGGCCAATAGGGTCCGGCGCACCAGGGTGTCATAGTCGGTCAGCAGGTAGACCGCCAGAAAACCCAGCTGGCTGCCGATATACAACGGCAAGGTGACGGGGTGGATGTTGAGGTTGTCGCTCATGTCGATCTGTGTCGGCAGGTCCTGCCTGATTCGATCCAGCTGTTGGGTCAGTTCCAGCATCCCAGCCTTGGCCTGCATCAGTTTTTCTTCGAGTTGCACGATGGCCCAGTCGGCATAGGGATCGTCCTGGGCCGCGGTTTGTTTGATCAGGTTGGTGACACTGATGTAGCCGGCCATGCCCATGATCGAGTGGACGCCTTCGCGTGCGGTTCGACCTTGCCAGATACGGGCGGCGTGGTGAGTGTGCAGGGTCAGGGTGATGCTGCTACGCAATGAACCCAGGTTGAGTTGATAGTGATCGGCCACGGTGTTGTCCTCGCATAGGCTTGGACGGAAACGTTGCGACAGATGATGGTCAAGGGCAGCCAAAAAGTTGAATGCGGTCTGTTCGGTTTGGTTTGAGGGGGTTAATTTCGGAGACGTTCACGAGTGACGCCGGTGGAATCATTTCCATGGATGGCGATGGTCTTACCGGTTGGATTGCGCAGGTTCGGCCCTTTGCGATCTCACAGTAGAGCTCAGTAGATTTGATGCCACTGGCATCAAATCTACTGATGTCCAGGGCGTCTGCCGCGCAGTTGGCGTAGCTCATTCAGGCACGCTTGGGCGAGGGCGGATGCGGACTCGCCCTGTTTTCGGGACGGGCGTGACGGTGCTGTTGGGGGCGGTTCTGCAACGGGTGAGGGCTCTGTCTGACCTGCCCAAGGACGAAAGTCGCCTTTCAGTGCGCGCTGGATTAGGCCCATCAGATACGCCGCTGGCTTGCGGATACCTCCTGCCGTACAGCGTGCACCCGCTTCGTTGAGCACCGCCTGACGATCCGCTGGTTTGAGCTTGTTCAGCGCCACGGCGACGGCCTGACGCTCGCTTGGACTCAGGTGCAGCGGATCGGGCCAGTGCAGGTTATCCACCGCTGGGGTCGCGTGCGGTACAGTACAAGTACTTTCTTTTAATACAGTACAGGCGGCGTTCGGATTCCGAACTGCGCCGGAAACATTGGCGTTCAGGCCCGGTTCGGAATCCGAACGAGGGCCTGCACGATTCCGAACGAGGTGATCTTCCCCCAGTTCGGAATCGTGCATGGTGGCTTCGATTACCTGATCCAATCCTTGCTGCATCCAGTGTTCGCCCCAACTATCGAGCCGTGTGGGTAGCTGACCCAGATCGATACGAGTGTCCTGGCGAATTTCTTCCAGAACATGCTGAGCGACAATGCGTACAGCCTTGGTCGCATGACCGAGGGCATGTCCGACCAGCTCGAGGTAATCCTGATCCAGTTCCATGGCTTCGGCGGGGGTTAACGGCTCATCGTGCAGGACGTACAGAGAACCTTGCAGGCGTCCGCTGAGCTGATCGCGCCCGCGACTCACCAAGCTAAGCCAGCGCGTCAGCCTGAGCATCGTCAAGACGCGAGCGATGGTTTCACGTGAGGCTGACGCGCCGTAGGGCACGCTCGAGAGGTAAGGCTGCAAATCCTCATAGCGCGGCGTGACCACGCCCTGGCCTTGCAGCATGAGTCGAAACACCTGCCAGGCATTACGCTCCAATGGCGTCAGCCGATGATCCAACAGTAGCCGACGCGGCACGACTTCGTGTGATTGGCCACTGAACAGAAAGCCAGCCTGTAGAGCCTGGTTGGAGGGTTTTTCAGTGGTAGGGCGTGCGGGCCAGCGTTCACTCAGCTGCTGGGTGCATTGCTGCAGGACACGCTGCCAGCGACTGGAGGGGGGAGTGTTCATGTTTCGTTGCTGTAATGGTCGATCTGCTGCCAAACAATGGTCAAGCTGATCTGTTGCTCCTCCGCCAGCATCATCATGGCGTCGAGCTGATCCTCGGTACCGTCTTGAGCGCGTAGCTGGCACCATCGCTGCCAAAGCGCATGTTCCTGCGCTTCGCTCAAATTCTGAGGGCGGCCCTTACGGGTTTCTATCTTGAGTAGCCGTCGGCGCAGGGCGGTTTCCGAATGCGCCAAGCCGAAGCATTGGTACATGATAGTGCTGCTGGCGCCTAGCTTGAGCGCTCGGTTGATCAATCGCTCGTTCTGCTCGTCGTGTTTGGCTTGCTCGATCAACCGATGCAGCACCGGCGAGTCGATCTTGATCTCGACCCAGGGCACGGTGGCATGGGCCAAGCGCGACAGCGTGGTGGGCGGTAAGGATTGCAACAGGTAAATATCGTCCTCGCCCAGTCCGAGGGCTTTGCAGCGCTGCAGGTTACCCAGGCGCAACTCGTGGAGCACCTGGGTCAGCATGGCTTGGTTGAGCACATTGAAGGACAGGTTCATGGCAGCTCCTTCGGTGATTAGTCTTCAGGGGGAAGTGTTAAGTCGATCAGGCGACGGGCTAGGCGGATCAGGCGATACAGTTTGACTAACAGGCTGTCGGGCAGTCGCTCCAGTCCCACATCCACAGCGGGACGATCTGTCAGGGGGAGTTGATAGATGCCCAACAACAGCTGGCCGAACAGGGCTGAGGGCAGTTGTTGGCGATCTTCCCAGTTCACGTCGTCTTGAGCGCGCAGCAGAGCCATGAGCAGTAGGTGAACGCCGGTTGCGCGAGGCGCTGCAAGATCAACTCGCTCGATGTTGAGGGCGAAGCCTAAGCCATGCGTCTGATCGATGATGCTCTCGGGATGTCCGGCATAGGCCGCCATTTCCCGTGCCAGCCCGGCAATGGCCGAACGCAGTTGTTCTGGGGTATCCAGTGCTGGTGCAATGGTCCAGATGTCGTCGATCGCGCAGGACTCGACGGTCGGTGCTAATTCGGTGGAGGTCTCGCGATTGATCTGTTCGCGAATCTGTTGAACGCGTGACGGAGGGCTGACCGCTGATGCAACATTTGTTTCAGGCGGTGTAAGAAGTTCCTCTCGCGTCTGTTCGGTTTGGGCTCCGGGCTCCGTTGATGTGGGATGGGGCTCGGGAGCGATGGGCTGGAGTGTGTGCTCAATGGGCCTGGACTCGGAGGAGGGCGATCCTGCCGCGACTTCACTATCGCTCGGCAGATGGCTGTTCTTTGAGGGTGTGGTGACGACATCGCCAGGCGTTGAGATGACGCGTTGGGTGTCGCTCAGCTCCAAGGCCAGCATGCGGTAGGACTGACCAAGCAGCCGGCTCATGCGCTCGAGCAGTTCATCCTGGATCTGCTCAAGATCGAAGGATTCGGGATCGGCATCGAAGTAGCCCAGGGTATCGAGCCAAAACTCGGCGAACGCAACGGTGGCGGCTGGATAACGGTTCCAGGTTCGTTCTGCCTGGCTACGTAGACCGATCAGCCGTTCGATCTGGGGTTTACCCAATCCGGCATACAGGGTTTGCGGGATGGCGGGCAGTAGGTGTTCAAGGGTGTCCAGCATCCGGCTGATGTGCGACTGCGAAATTGGATAACCCCCAACGGCAAGACGTCGTGCCAGCTCACGTTGCGAGAGCACAGCTCCATCTGGCTCGAGCATGGTTTTGAGTTTGGCCACGGCCAGCGCACGCTCGATGAAGGTGAGCTGGCCATGCAGATCGCTTTCAGCCAGATGGCCGAGCAGGGCAGTGATTTCATTGGTCCAGGGTCGGAACAGGCAATGAATCCGAAAGAAGCGCTCGTCACGGGTTTCCTGCCAGAGTTCGCCGAGAATTGCCAAGCGCGTATTACCGCCGTTGCGGATGATGAAATAGGTTTCTCCCGGGCGGCGGGTAATCGGCGGTGGTTGATCCAGCCCACGTTCTTGGATCGAGGCCTTGATATCGTCATACAGCGGATTACGGATGAAGCGCGGGTTGTGCTCGTAGGGCCGCAACTGCTCCAGAGTGACCAGCATAGGCGTGTCAGTAAGTGGATCGGACAGCCGCTCCAGTTCTGGACCTCGAGGGAAGTGGTCCTGGTGCAGTTTGTCGGTGATCTGCTCCTGACTGAGCTTCTTCATCTGAACCACCTCCGTTAACGCCGGTTGCGCAAATGGTCACCGACCTCGAACTTGACGATCTCGGCAGTACCCGAACCTTCGAAGTGTCGGGAAAGTTCTGCGAGGAACCACCCCATGGCCGAGCGCCCACCCTGCAGGCGAAAGACCACGGTGCAGTACTCATCGCAAGGTGGATGATGTGGTCGAATGGATGGTTGAACGATGATGGGAAGCTGATCCAACATCAAAAGACTCCTTGCCAAACGCTGTTGGCATCAAGATCGATAAAAAATGACTGGGCGAGAAATTCCGGCTTGGCGTTTCGTCTCATTGAACCTCCGCGCATCTGCTCACCGTAGAGATCGCCTCGCGCCATTCCGGAAACAACTCAATGGCGAGCGCTTGCATGGTTTCCAGCGCTGATGGCGAGCGTCGTTCACGTGGCTGGCGCGTCTCGATTCGGTGGGCCGGTAGGCCGAGGGAGGCGGCATTGAGGTAAGCCACTCGGTCTGGAACTACGGTTTCTAGAATCGAGATGTGGGTAGCCCCAGCGAAGGTCTCGCGCAGGCCACGGATGATCATCCGTGTGTCCACCCTAATGGCATTCACCTGGTTCAGTAGCAATCGCAAGGGTGGCGGTGTAATGCCCAGGTGGCGGAACGGTTCGAGTTCACTGAGCAGCTTCAAAGTGCCGCGGCGCAGTTCGCGAGCGGCGAGCATTTCCGGCGTAATGGGAGAGAGGGCGAGATCGGAGGCCAGTAGGGCCATCTCCAGCAGCACGCTGCGTGCGCCTTGGGTGTCGATCAAAAGCAGGTCATAACTGGACCGGAAATTGTCGAGCAAATTGCGCAGCCGTAATCGCCCGTCAGGGGCGTGCAGCAGCAATGTACTCAGCTGGCCTTGATCGTCGTTGGATTTGATCAGGTCGAGCCCTGCAATCACTGTCCTGGAAACAATCAGAGCAGGCGCTGTTAAGTTGAGTGCAATGAGCTCGTACGCACCAGCAACAGCTTTCTGGCTCAAGACGTAATAGCTGGATAGGGTGGGTTGGCTATCCAGATCGAGCAGCAGGACGCGTAGGCCTGCATCAGCCAGCAGACCGCCGAGATTGGCAGCTACTGTGGTTTTGCCTACCCCACCTTTGGTGGAAACCACCGATACCACGCGCATGGCATCAGGCCTGCGGCGCCAAACGCTCAGTGATCCACTGTTCGATCTCCAGCGAGTCCCAGCCGACTGAGCGCAGTCCAATGCGTTTGGCTTGAGGGAATTTACCTTCCTTCATCAAGTTGTAGATGTGCGCACGCTTGAAGCCGGTTTTACGCTCCACCTCGTCACGACGCATGATGTGACGTTCTACCTGTGGTAGAGGTGCTTCAGCGATGGGGGAGGGTTGGCTGGACATGATGGTCAATCCTGGCGCCGATTGGCGCGTGGTGGGAATGACCTGAATTGAATCGCAGAAAAGCCTGAGAGTCATTGCAGTGCAATCAAGGGCATTGCACTGCAATGCTGTGGCTTAGGTGGTTTTTTTGAGGCTACGGTTGGCCGCAGCAAATTTCTCGTCCAGCGTTCGTTTGCTGAGACCGGGAATGTCTCTATGGCGCGCGGTTATAGCGTCGACGATCGCAGATTGACTCTTGAACACGGAAAGAGGCTTGCCTGACGGTGACGAGTCCAAGACAGTGTTGAGCAAGGCGCCGATGATCTGCAGGTAGGTGTGTTCACTATGTTTGCTGAGCTGTCCCTGCGTCTTCACCAGCGCTTTAAGGCTTTCCTGCTCAAGGCCCAGCGCCTGAAGGTCAGCTTCGACATCTTGGAGCTGACGTTGCAGAGTATTCCGCTCTCGCAGAAGGGCATCCCGCTCGGCCTGGAGTGCAAAGTAAACACCCAGGCTGATTTTGTCCCGAGTGTCGTCGCCTGACTCGAACAGAAAATCGGGCCTCTGATCGGGGTAGTAGATCTGCATCCAATAACGCAGATCCGAATGTCGGACCGTCAACAGCGTGAGCTCCACGGGGGTACCCAGGGGCACCGAAATACCGAAACAGCCATACGGTAATTCGCCATTTCGGACGGCGTCATAAATTATGTCGGTATTGGCTTGCAGGCAAGGCCATTGAGGAAATAGGACCCTGAGCTTCTCTGGGCAGGACCAAGCAGCCTGTACTATCTGCGTTTCGTAACGAATGAGGTTGCACCAACGCAACGCCGCGTCGATAGGCCGATAGAAGGTTCTAGCCTGTGGATTAAAATTTTTCGAAGACATGTGCGAACGGGCCTCCATTCCTGATCGATTGGCCTCCTGCAGAGCATCTTTATATCAACCCCCGCTGATGGCAGCGGCTGTGCTACTCGGATTTTTCACTCGGTGAGGTCATTCCATTTACCTTTTACTCAATATTGTCTTCATGCATGCTTGTACAACGTCTGATTTTTTGGTCGGATGTCAGGCTCTCGCCACCTAGTTTTATTTGCCCACTTCAGATTCCGAAGATCGTTTTCTCTATTAGGTAAAGTAATCTGAGGATTCAGGGATGCTTTCGATCCTCAGGACTTCTGCTCCGCCTTGGTTGAACCTAACGATAGAAATCACAGCTAGCTCTGTGTGGACGGTCTTATTCATGACATAGACTTGCGGGCGCGCTTGCGGTTGGCATCTGTATCCAAGAGGAGGTGCAGCACCTTGCGGTGCGTTTCCTTGAGTCTCTGGAACTCCACCCCGGCAATGTCCTCGGGCAGAACCATCGCTGTGACTGCGGCGTAGAGCAGCGGAGCCGCCATGAGGAAGCTGAAGCTGCCACTCAGTAATGTGTCCTGCAACTCACCCGCGGCCACGAAATCGTTCATGCGCCGTTCCTGTTCGGTACGTACAGGAAGTACGGCTTCTGTATGCCAGCGTCGAACCAGAGCGGGAACCCGGTGGCTTTCTGAAATCAGCAGCCGGATGATGGCCACAGTCTGAGGTGTCAAACGGCTGTAGGTGTCTTCAAGGAAGGCGTCGATTACGTCTCTCGGATTCTGGCCCGGCTGCATGGGCTTCCACAGGCTGTTCGACGAGGCGAGCACCTGTTTGAGCAAGGTTTCGAAGATCTCGTCCTTGTCCGCGAAATGCACGTAAAGATTGCTCTGGGTTGTGCCGGCGCGGCGTGCGATCTTGGCGGTGGTTGCGGCACTGAAGCCCAGTGTGCCGAACTCGATCAGCGCAGCATCCAGAATCTGCTGGCGACGTACTTCGGGCGAGAGTCGCACCCGTTTATTTTTCGCAGCTGATTCCTTCGTCCTAGCAGCCGCTTTGGCAGTCGTTTGTTTCGTTGAAAAGGTCATGGCGGTCGTTGTTCTGTAGACATGATTCGTGAGTTACCAACAATATTTGCAGAATACTAATGATCGTTCAATCGCTAATACCGATTAAACAATCATTAACCGACAGTTGAGTCCCTTTTTCATGCCAGTGTTGCCGGGTGGACTTGTCTGGTCGGAGATTACGCATGCATAAGGGACGTTTACTCAATGAATGGCAAAGACATCCGATGGATGTTGATTTCTCCACCTTGCAGGTTGCTGATCACAATGAGTGTTGTCGCGCTGTTGCTTGGCGGCTGCTCTGGATTAGCCCCGCGCACCGAGGTTCCACCACTGGCGGTGTCGTCCGCGTGGCCTGAAGCATGTGGCCATGCTGGGTGGCGCCTCAGCCTATACGCTACACTGGTGCGGCTGCATGCCCGAGATGTTGAGGTCGCCCGGTGTCCGCGCGCGGGAGCCCTGACCGCCCATGCCAATGCCTGAGAACTGTTCGGTGCGCTGAATGCTGTACAGTGCCCGGCTTCTTCGACACCCAGCAGCGCCACCCGAAGATCCCGAATACCAGCACCTTCATGATTGGCGCGGTGGTAGGCGAACAGATAGCACAGCCACGACCCGCGTCAGCGCGGTGTCGGCGCGCCTATCCATGGGCTCCGTGGCGAGCCAAATTGAGTCGATGCGGATCATCACGTCAGTCCGCGAATGAGTCGTGCAAAACCCTCGGGATCGGAAGCAGGACATTTTACTGTCAGCGTTCCTTGCTCGCATGGCACCACCCGAAGGTTGCGGGTCTGTCGCCCCCGGCCCTCGGCGTCCACCACCGTGCCATCTCGGTCCCCATTCGGCAAGTGCCCGCCGGGTGAGCCCTTGGTTGCGGTGTTCAGCATCCCTGCGATTCGCCGTATCAATGTTCTTTGACTTTCTTGATGCGTAGAAAAATCAGCGCAAGGCTGACGATCGCGAGGGGCGTCATGGCCAACATAGCCTCCTGCGGGGCTGCCTCGGCGCCGAGCAGGTGCAACCCTGAGTAGCCAAGCTTGAGCAGGTTCAGCAGGTAATGGGTGATGGCGATAATCGACAGGCCTTCCACGGCGCGCTGGATCTTGATCTGGGCATCGGCGCGGGTGTTCAGGTTTTTAAGGATCTCCGAGTTCTGTTCTTCCATTTCCACCTGCACCCGGGCTTGCAACAGATCGCCCAGGTTGGCCACGCTTTTGGCCAGGTGCTCCAGGCGTTGTTCGGTGACGGCGCAGTACTGGACGGTGGGCTTGAAGCGGCGTTCGATGAACACCCCGAGGCGCTGGCAATCCCCCACGTGACTTTCCCGCAGTTCGCCCAGGCGCTCGAACACCAGTTGGGCATAGGCCTGGGTGGCACTGAAGCGGTGGCGGGATTTTGCGGTACTGCTGACCACCTGGGCTGAAAGGCTGGAGATATCCGCCAGCAGGGCTTTCGCGTTGCCGCTGTCGGCGTCGGCGTTACGCTCGGAGAGCGTGACCAAGGTCTTGTCAAAGACGTTGAGTTGCGCGCTCAAGGTCTTGGCCGTGGTCAAGGAGAGCGAGGCCATCATGCGGTAGGTCTCGATTTCCAGCAGGCGGCGGATCATCCGTCCCTGGCGGTAAGCGTTCGGGCGCCGGTTGACGAACAGGAAGCGGTTGCTGCCGTCCTCGCTGAGACGAAAATCGCTCCAGACCACCGCATCGCCGCCGCCCACGCAGGAACCGCACGGGTCCTTGAAGCCGTAGCGGGCGAGGTCCAGGCCGGCTTCGCCACGCACGACGATCTGCACCGAGTTGATCAGCTCCGGCAAATGCACTTCGACCTTTTGCGCCAGCACCTTGGGCAGCGATGTCCAGGACAGGTCATCGCTGGATGAAGTGACCACCAGGGTCAGGGTGAAGAACTCGGCGTGGCGTTCCCATTTCAGTGGGTGGCCGTCGAGCTGAGAGCCTTTCGACCTTACCCAACGTACAACGGTTGACCTCGACCCTCGTTATGAAACGGGTCATTCAGGATAGGCCTCTACCTTTGTGATGGCGGTGGTAAACCCTGCGGTTTCGTCTTTCAAGAGGAGGGGGGACGGGCTGAAGCATCTAGTGAAAATAGACAATGGGATAGTGCTGTTTGGAGCCGCACTCATAAGTGGATTGCTGAGTGTGTAAACTCAGCTATTTATTGCAACAACGTCTGGGTGAAAGGGGCTTTAAATGTCAGTCCGGAAAAATTCGTGTTATCAATCTTCATTGATAACGGCGAGTTTAAAGCCTCCATTCGTAGAGGGTTTAAATTTTCTTTTGCGCGCCGTCATATACCACCTTTTGATAATAATTTATCGGGCGGTCAATAGGTTTTTATGTGGCTCTTTACTTTATAAGTTTGCACGCTTCTACAGTAAGCGGCTGATAGCGCTATTCGATGCATGCCTGACTTATAAGTGTAGCCTGCTGTGTTTTTGGTATTCGGTAGTGTATAGGCGAGACTAGTTTGTGGCTTGTAGGTTTTACGGCTATTTTCTGCGGTGTTCTGCATAGTCACGCGTTTACTCGTTACGCAGTAATGCGATCAGGGGGCGTACGCAACCGGGTAGTGCTTCAAGGTCTCTGACAAGAATACTGCGTTCACGTACGGCCCAGGGTTCATCCAGTTGCAGTATGGCCAAGTGCATGGTCTTGCTATGGCGGATGGCAGCGGACTCTGGGATTACGCCGATTCCGACGCCGGCTTCGACCATTCGGCAGATCGCCTCGAAACTGGAAAGCTGGATTCTCCAGGAAAGCGCTATATCAAGCTTCTCGGCCTGTTCACGCACAAAGGCTTGTAGGGTGCTTCCCTCATGCTGGCCGATGTGGGGAAAGGATAGCGTGTCGCGAAGCTTGATCGTTTTGTTGTGGGTCAACGGGTGATTGGCGGGAACCACGAGGACCAGCCGATCCGTGCTGAAATGCAGGACTTGTAGCTCTGTACTGGCCACTGGTCCAGCGACGATGCCCATGTCGGTTGACCCTTCCAGTACGCCACGAATGATGTCTCGCGTAAGCCGTTCCTGTAGGTCGATGGTGACCCCAGGTCGCTGTGCGAGAAACCCTGCCAGGACTTCCGGTAGAAACTCAGTGACGGCCGTGGTGTTGGCAAAAATTCTTATATGGCCTGCAGTGTCGCTGCCGAATTCTGCAAAGGCATTTTTTAGATTTGCGACCTGACGATTGACCAGTCGTGCATGCTGCAGGAGCAACTGACCAGACTCGGTAAGTTCTACTCCTTTTCGATTTCGGTACAGCAAGGTGCAATTCAGCTGTGCTTCCAGCGTTTTTATACGAGTGCTGGCGGCTGCCGCAGACATGAATGTTTTTCGTGCGCCTTGGGTCAGGTTAGAAGATTCGGCGATATTGATGAAGAGACTCAGGTCAGTCAGGTCGAAATTCATGATAGGTACTTCGGGAATTGCGGTGGAGCGTTAATCTTGCATTAACGTACACTTTAATAAAAGGAAATTTACAGGCTGTTTTTGAACTCCGATGATCGGCGCATAACAAATAAACACGCCGAGGATAAGCGTCCATGAGCGCTCAGGATCTGACGAGTTGGATCGGTAAAACCGAACAGGCTCACGAGTTCATCAGTTTCAATTTGCTCAAGCGCATCGCCGCGACATTCGACGAACCGGTGCCCGGTCCGAATGAGGCGCTTCCACTGCTCTGGCATTGGTGTTTTTTCCAGGAGCCTGTCGCCGAGTCGGCACTAGGCGACGATGGCCATCCTGCCCGGGGCGGATTCCTCCCGCCTGCCGATGACCGTAACCGCATGTGGGCCGGTTCCCGACTGGAGTTCATCCAGTCGTTGCGCGTGGGGGCCGAAGCATCACGCCTGTCCACCATCACCCATATCGAAGAAAAGCTTGGCCGTACCGGCAATCTGCTGTTCGTTACGGTCCGCCATGACTACCACCAGGACGGGAAGCTATGTCTGCGTGATGAGCAGGACATTGTCTATCGGCAAGCCACACCGCCCAAATTGAGTGACGCAGAGGCGCTTAATGAAGGGCAATGGAGTGAACAGGTAAACCCTGGTCCGGTCCTGCTGTTCAGGTACAGCGCGGTGACGTTCAACGGACATCGTATCCATTACGACGCCCCTTATGTCACGCAGGTTGAGCACTACCCACAGTTGGTGGTTCACGGGCCGCTGATTGCCACGCTCAATCTTCGCGCGTTTTGCCGGGCTCACCCGCAGGCGCGGGTGCGCAGTTTTTCCTTCCGCGGTGTTCGCCCATTGCTGGCAGGGACGCCGTTTCTGGTGGGTGGACGCCTTCTCGGTCCCGGCGATGCCCAGCTTTGGGCCGGTAACGAATCGGGTGCCGCGCAACTGGCGCACGTGACCTTCGACTGAGCGAGCCTCGCTCGCCTTCCTGCAATGATGAGAGAGACGTGATGACTTCAAGAGACAGTGAAGAACTCAACGCAATTCGCGATGGCGTTCGCGCCCTGTGCGCCGAATTCGATGCCGCTTACTGGCGCAAAGTCGATGAAGAGAAGGGGTTCCCTGAAGCCTTCGTCAAGTCCCTGACTGATGCCGGCTGGTTGGCGGCAATGATCCCGACCGAATATGGCGGCTCCGGCCTCGGGCTCGCCGAGGCCTCGGTGATCCTCGAAGAAGTGAACCGCTGCGGCGGCAACTCCGGCACCGTTCACGGGCAGATGTACAACATGTTCACCCTGCTGCGACACGGCAGCGAGGCCCAGAAAAGTTACTACCTGCCAAAACTGGCCAGCGGCGAATTGCGCCTGCAATCGATGGGCGTCACCGAGCCCACCACCGGCACCGACACCACCAAGATCAAGACCACCGCCGTACGCAAAGGCGACAAGTACGTGATCAGCGGGCAGAAGGTGTGGATCTCGCGAATCCAGCATTCCGACCTGATGATCCTGCTGGCGCGCACCACGCCCCTGGCCGAGGTGAAAAAGAAGTCCGAGGGCATGTCGATCTTCCTCGTCGACTTGCGCGAGGCCATCGGCAACGGCATGACCGTGCAGCCGATCGCCAACATGGTCAATCACGAGACCAACGAACTGTTCTTCGACAACCTGGAAATCCCCGCTGACAGCCTGATCGGTGAAGAGGGCAAAGGCTTTCGGTACATCCTCGACGGCTTGAATGCCGAACGCACCCTGATCGCCGCCGAGTGCATCGGTGACGGTCGCTGGTTTATCGAAAAGGCCAGCGCCTACGCCCGTGACCGGGTGGTGTTCGGCCGGCCGATCGGGCAGAACCAGGGCGTGCAGTTCCCGATTGCCGAAGCGCATATCGAGATCGAAGCGGCCGACCTGATGCGCTGGCGCGCCTGTGAGGAATACGACAACGGCATCAACGCCGGGGCCAGCGCCAACATGGCCAAGTACCTAGCGGCCAAGGCTTCCTGGGAGGCGGCCAACGCCTGCCTGCAAACCCATGGTGGTTTTGGGTTCGCTTGCGAGTACGACGTCGAGCGCAAATTCCGCGAAACCAGGCTGTACCAGGTCGCACCTATCTCTACCAACCTGATCTTGTCCTACGTCGCCGAGCACCTGCTCGAATTGCCGCGCAGCTTCTGAGGAAATGACCGTGATTCACACTCAAGCCCTGGCTGAATTCCTTGCTTCCCTGCAGTACTCGCAGATTCCGGTCGATGTCCTGAATCGGACCGAAGATCTTTTTCTCGACTGGCTTGGCTCGGCTCTGGCCAGCAAAGGGGCCCATCCGATCCCGCTGTTCGAGAACTATGCGAAGACTATGGGCCCGGCTGACGGTCCTGCGAAAATCATCGTCAGCGGGCACGGGACTTCGGCTTACTTCGCGGCATTCGTCAATGGCGCCTCTTCGCACTTGGTGGAGCAGGATGACCTGCACAACAGCTCGGTCTTACACCCGGCCACCGTTGTGTTTCCTGCCGTTCTCGCCGCCGCCCAGGATCTGAACAAGTCCGGCCGCGAATTGCTGCTGGCCTCGGTCGCGGGTTACGAAGCAGGCATTCGTATTGGCGAGTTCCTCGGCCGCTCGCACTATCGAATTTTCCACACCACGGCCACGGTAGGGACCCTCGCCGCGGCTGTTGCCGTCGGCAAGCTGCTTGATTTCAATCAAGAGCAGTTCATCAACCTTCTGGGGAACGCCGGGACGCAGGCTGCCGGTCTCTGGGAGTTTTTGCGTGATGCCGCCGATTCGAAACAGCTACACACGGCCAAGGCTGCGGCTGATGGGTTACTGGCGGCCTACATGACCCGCGACGGATTGACCGGCGCCCGCAATATTCTTGAGGGCGAGCAAGGGATGGCCGCTGGCATGTCCAGCGATGCCAACCCTGCAAAACTGTCCGACCGTCTTGGCTCGCGTTGGGCATTGGCAGAAACCTCATTCAAGTTTCACGCCTCGTGCCGCCACACTCATCCGGCCGCTGATGCCTTGCTGGCTCTAATGCAGCGCGAAGGTCTCGAGCATCAGCAAATCGCCAGTGTGGTCACCCGGGTGCATCAAGGTGCGATCGATGTGTTGGGCATGGTGGTGGTTCCGCAGTCGATCCACCAGGCCAAGTTTTCGATGGGCACGGTACTGGGCTTGATCGCCGTGCACGGCAAGGCCGGTCTTACGGAGTTTCATACGTTAGCGCTGAATGATCCTCGAGTGTCGCAGTTCCGCGAGAAGGTCAGCATGGTGTTGGATCCTGAAGTAGATAGTGCCTACCCGGCGCGCTGGCTCGGTCGAGTGGTGGTGACCACCACCGATGGCCGCACCCTGAACGGGGCGATCGACGAGCCCAAGGGTGATCCGGGCAATACCCTGTCGCGCCCGGAGCTGGAGGACAAATTCCGTCGTCTGCTGGGCTTTTCCGGCGCGAAAACCCCGGAGCAGGCTACGACCCTGATTGATCGCGTGTGGATGCTGCACTACAGCGATGACCTTCGCGACTTGGGGGAGTAAGTGTAATGACCACTCATAGTCAAACTGCGCGTCCACTCGACGGCATCACCGTGGTCAGCCTTGAACATGCCATCGCGGCACCGTTCTGCACTCGGCAACTGGCGGATATGGGAGCCCGGGTAATCAAGGTCGAACGCCCCCAGGGCGGTGATTTCGCCCGTGGTTACGACACCCGTACCGATGGCCTTGCATCGCATTTCGTCTGGGCCAATCGCTCCAAAGAAAGCTTGAGCCTGGACGTCAAAGCCGAGGGTGCCGATGCCGTGCTCGATGCCTTGCTGGCCAAGGCTGATGTGCTGGTGCAAAACCTCGCTCCGGGTGCAGCGGCTCGTATGGGGCTTTCGTACGACGCACTGCATGAGCGCTTTCCCCGCTTGATCGTCTGCGACATCTCCGGTTATGGCGAGGGTGGTCCTTACGAAAAGAAAAAGGCCTATGACCTGCTGATCCAGAGCGAAGCCGGCTTTTTGTCGGTCACCGGTGGCCCGGGCGAGGACGGGATGGCCAAGGCGGGTTGTTCGATCGCCGACATCGCGGCCGGTATGTACGCCTATACCAGCATCCTGTCGGCCTTGTTGCTGCGCGAGAAAAGTGGAGAGGGCAGCCAGATCGACGTCAGCATGCTCGAGAGTCTCGCGGAGTGGATGGGTTATCCGCTGTATTACGCTTACCAGGGCGCTGAACCTCCGCAACGAGCTGGTGCCTCGCATGCCACGATTTATCCGTACGGGCCTTTTCCTGCCGGAGGTGGTGAAAGCGTGATGCTGGGGTTGCAGAACGAGCGCGAATGGGCGGTGTTTTGTGATCGTGTCCTGCGCATGCCCGAACTCAAGGATGACGAGCGATTTTCCGCCAACTACAAGCGCTCGGAGAATCGGCAAGCGCTGCGCAAGATTATTGTCGAAACCTTCGAACCCCTGGGTGCCGTTGAGGTAGTGGCACGCCTTGATGACGCGCAGATCGCCAACGCCAATGTCAATGACATGCAGGCGGTGTGGAACCATCCACAACTCAAGGCCCGTCAACGCTGGGTGGAGGTTGACAGCCCGGCGGGCAAGTTGCCGGCGATGCTGCCGCCTGGTGCCAGTAACGCGTTCACCCCTCGGATGGATGCTGTCCCCGCGCTGGGTGAGCACAGCGTGGCGATCCTCGCTGAGCTGGGTTATTCGTCGCTTGCGGTGGAGCAGATGCAGCGCAAGGGGGTGATATGAGCACTTACCCATCGCAGCACATCAGAAGCGTCCTGTTTGTCCCCGGCAGTCGTCCGGAGCGATTTGCCAAGGCGCTGGATTGTGGCGCGGATTGCGTCATTGTCGACTTTGAGGACGCGGTCGAGGAAGGGCTCAAAGTCCAGGCCCGCGACAACCTGAGCGAGTTCCTCCAGACAAATCCCGACGTGCGATTGGCGGTGCGGATCAACGCTCCTGGCCATCACGAGCATACCGCCGACATCGCCTTTTGTGCGCGCCATCCTGGCGTCTCGACCATCGTTCTGCCCAAAGCACAAAGCGCCGAAGAGATTGAGGCGTTAGCCGTATGCGTACGGCCGATTTGGCCACTGATCGAGAGTGCCAAGGGGCTGCTGGCGCTGGAGGTTATCTCGACGGCCCCGTATGTGGAGCGGTTGAGCTTCGGTGCCTTGGATCTCGCGCTGGATTTGCGCCTGGAGAACGGCAGCCTCGGTGCTGACGCCGTCATGACCCAGGCTCGCTACGCCATCGTGCTGCACAGCGTGAATGCTGGATTGGCAAAACCCATCGAAACGGTGTTTGCCGATATCGCCGATACCGTCGGCCTGATCGGCGCTGCTGAAAATGGCCGTGAAATGGGCTTCGGCGCGATGTTGTGTATCCATCCTCGGCAGGTCGAAACGGTCAACAGCGTATTTGCAGTCAGCGCAACCCAGTTGCTCTGGGCCAGAAAAGTGCTGGCGCTTGCCGAAACCCAAGCGGGCGCTTTTCAGTTCGAGGGGCAAATGATCGACGCGCCAGTGCTGGGTTATGCGCGCCGTCTGGTTCAGGACTCGCAAGGTTGATGACCGTATTGTCAGGCACGAATGAATCCTCTAGTCCATGTCGGAGATAGATCCATGAGCAGTCTTTTTATTGACGGCCAACAGCGCCCCGCGTCAGGCGGACAAAGCATCGTCGTGCATTCGCCCGTCACGGGTGAGGTGATTGGCGAGATCGCCCGAGGTGAGGCCCAAGATATCTATTTGGCGGTCAAGGCAGCACGCAGGGCACTGAATGGAAGTTGGGGCCAGCAAAGCGCGACTGAGCGGGGTCGCGTGTTGGTGCGCATCGGTGAGGCCGTATTGCGGCATATCGATGAGCTCGCTGATATTGAAGCTCGCGATACCGGTAAGCCGCTGACGTTGGCGCGCAAGGATATCGAGGCGCTTGCGCGTTACTTCGAGTTCTATGGCGGAGCCTGCGACAAGGTCCACGGCGAAGTCATCCCTTACTTGCCTGGGTACTCCGTTAGCGTCGTTCGTGAACCGTGCGGTGTGGTCGGGCACATCATTCCCTGGAACTACCCGGCGCAAATGTTGGGTCGCACCCTTGCGCCGGCATTGGCGATGGGCAACACCTCAGTGCTCAAGCCTGCCGAGGAAGCGTGCCTGACGTCACTGCGCTTTGCGCAGATCGCTACCGAAGCCGGTCTGCCAGCCGGAGTGTTGAACATCGTCACCGGTTATGGCCGTGAAGCCGGTGCGGCGCTTGCCGCTCACCCCGGGATCAACCTGATGACGTTCACCGGTTCGCCAGCCGTGGGTGTGGCTATCCAGACGGCAACGGCTGCCAATCACGTGAAGTGCGTGCTGGAGCTGGGCGGCAAGTCACCGCAGGTGGTCTTCGCCGATGCAGACCTGGACAAGGCGGTTCCGGTGATTGTCGGCGCCATCATTCAAAACGCCGGGCAAACCTGCTCCGCGGGAAGCCGCCTGTTGATTCAGCGTGAGGTGTTCGATCAAGTCATCGAACGCGTGGCGGCAAGGTTCCGCGAAATACGCGTCGGGTTGCCTTCGAGTGCTCCTGACTGCGGCCCCATCATCACTCAGGCGCAATTTTTTCGGGTGAATCAGTTCATCCAGGAGTGCAAGGACTCCGGCCTGCCAGTTCTGGCCGAGGGCATCCTCGATGACGACTTGCCTGCCGGTGGCTACTACGTGCGGCCGACCCTGTTCGGCCCGGTACCACGAACTCACAAGCTGGCACAGGAAGAGGTGTTCGGGCCGGTGTTGGCAGCGTTGCCATTCGATGATGAAAACGATGCGGTGGCACTGGCCAATGGTACCGACTACGGACTGGTGTGTGCGGTCTGGACTGAAAACGGTGCTCGTCAGCATCGCCTGGCCAAGCGCCTGGAAGGCGGTCAGGTGTTCATCAATTGCTATGGCGCCGGTGGCGGGGTGGAACTGCCTTTCGGTGGCATTCGCAAGAGCGGCCACGGTCGTGAAAAAGGGTTGCTGGCGCTTGAAGAGTTCAGCATTACCAAGACCATCGTTTTCCATCACGGCTGATGCGGCGATGACGACTCGGCAAAGGATCTGAGTTCTTTTACCAATGAGAAGAGCCCATGAAAAAAACAAAAAAGTGGTGCGTCAAATGTCGGCGGCAACTCCTCGTGTTGGTGCTCGCCCTTTCCAGACTGCCGGCCTATGCCTGAACCGATTTGAACAACGTTGATGGATTTATCAATCAAACAACAGGCTCCCTGGCGGGCGCCGTCCTTGAACACTAAACGTGGAGTTAACTCAACATGACGATTAATTGGCCTGAGCAGATATTTGCTGAGTTCAAGAAGCTGGATGTCCGGCAAGTGGCCTACGTGCCGGATGCCGGGCACAGCAAGCTGATTCAATTATGTGACGCGGATCCGCAGATTCATTCCGTGTCGCTGACCACCGAAGAGGAGGGCGTCGCGCAACTCGGTGGCGCCTGGATCGGCGGTCAGCGCGGCGTGCTGCTGTTGCAGTCGAGCGGTGTTGGTAACTGCATCAACATGCTTTCGTTGCAGCATGAAACCCGTATGCCGCTGTTCATGATTGTCACCATGCGTGGTGAGTGGGGCGAGTTCAACCCTTGGCAAGTGGCGATGGGCAAGTCCACTCAGGAAGTGCTGGAAGCGTCCGGTGTGTATGTCTATCGAGCAGACCATCCGGAAGAAATCGAGGAAACCGTCAGTGCCGGTGCCCGATTCGCTTATCAGACAGGACGCATGGTGGCTGTGCTGATCGCCCAGCGTGTCATTGGCACCAAGAACTTCAACAAGTGAGTGAAATCATGACTGCTACCGAACAATCCAAACCCGTTCTTCGTCGTCGTGAAGTGGTTGCGCGGATCCTGCGCGATCGAAAGGACGCCCTGGCCATCACCAGTCTGGGTAACCCGACCTTTGATGTGGCGTCTGCCGGTGATTGCGCGCAGAACTTTTATCTATGGGGCGCCATGGGTGGTGCCGTCATGGTCGGCATGGGTGTCGCATTGGCGCAACCCGAAAAGCGAGTATTCGTTTTCGTCGGTGACGGGGAGATGATGATGGGCATTGGCTCCCTGGCGACCGTTGCCTGCCACTGCCCGAACAACCTGACCATCGTGGTCATCGACAACGAACACTACGCCGAAACGGGGATGCAACCGGCGCACGCCGGACGTGGCGTCAGCATCACATCTGTGGCCACTGCCGTAGGCTTTACTGCAAGCCATTTGGTGCGTACCTCGGCACAACTGGAAGATGTCATCGACACCTTGTACAAGCATGACGGGCCAGTGCTGGTCGGTGTAAAAGTCACCACCGACCCGGAACCAACCTCGCTGCCGCCGCGTGATGGCCCTTACCTGCGCAGCCGTTTCAGAGAGGCACTGATGGGCGCTGAAAGTCATCGTTGAGGCTTGGTCGCCGGCGTCCTGCTAGGAGGGCGTCGGCGTTGCACTGAAGGCTGGTCACCTTTACGCATCTCCACTCAAAAAACAGCCATTACCCCTCACAGGGTAATGGCTGTTTTGCGTTCGTCAGAGCAGGATCAAGCGTTCCTCAGGTCTATGAAAGGGGGGAGCAGCAGACATGCGCTTGCTGATGGCTGTTTCGATGTGCATCGAGGGGGAGGTAAGTGAAAGGTATCCAGTATGACCGAGGCGGTCATACTGGATTTATCGAGGCGGGTGGCTCAGGCGCGTTTTGCTGATCGCACTTGTAACGTGACGCCGGCACCTTTTTCGCGGGTGTCGAAATAGGTGAAACCATTGCGATCTGGCAGTCGTCCGCGCAGCAGAATATCCAGACCCAGCGCTTGGCCCTGGGCCTGTCCTTCATCGCAGGAAGGAACCGAGAAGCCCAGGTGGAAGACGCCCTCACCATGAGCGTCCAGGAATTTGCGCTGGGGTGTATTGCCCTCGGGTGGTGCGCAAAGCTGCAGTTGAACGTTTTCCAGGTTGGCAAAACGGTAATGCAATTTAAGAAAGGCTGCCTTGTCGGGGACGTCCAGCTCACCGCTGAACACCTCCAGAGATGGGAAATCTTGCCATGGGCCGATTCCGACGGACTCGTAGAACGCCACCGCCTTGGCCATGTCATGCACCACGATGCACACGTGGTGCAGGGTCTGGAAAGGAGTGCTTGCAGTCATTGGCGTTCTGCCTTCGCTTGAGCGGCAGCTTCTTCGCGAGTCTGGTCGGCGAGCGGGTTCCATTGCACGCCCGAGCGGGCTTTCACGCCAGGCTTGAGACGTTGGGTCTGATCGTAATCGTTCCATGGATGGAAGAACAACGCTTCAGTGGTGTCCAGAGTTTCCAGGCGTTCGGCGTAGTCGGCCAGGTAGCATTGACGCTCTTCTTCGCTGACCCGGGCCGGCATCCAGGCGGCGAACGGCGGCAGCACGGTGAAGCCGGTGTAGGCCAGCATGCCGTTATGGATCGGCCACAGCACGGCCTGCAGGTCGCCGTCGATGCCGTTGGGTTCATACAGCGTCGATGCGGTACCGGTGGTCAGGCAGATCATGGCGCGTTTGCCCTTGAAGTGCCCGGATTCGTACTTGCGCCCGGTCGAATAAGCGAAACCGCGACTGAATACGCGATCCACCCAGCCTTTCATGATGGCTGGCATGGAGAACCACCAGACAGGGAAGTGGAACAGCACCAGGTCGGCCGCTGCCAGCTTTTCTTGTTCCTGGCGCACCACCGCTGCATGGGCATTGTGCTCGAAGGCGTGTTCCTGTTCGCGAGATAGATCGAGGTAGCGGGCGTCGGCACGTTCACCGACGAAATCCCCTTCACCGAGGGCCGGGTGCCAGTTCATCGCGTATAGATCGCTGACCATCACATCGTGCCCCTGGCGTGTGAGGGTCGAAACGGCAGTGTTCTTCAGGGCAGCGCTAAAGGATGCCGGTTCGGGGTGTGCAAATACGATCAGGACCTTCATGAATAGTTACCTTTGTAGTTGAAACAAGTGATGGATAAAGCGACGGCAAGACTGGCCTGTCGCGGCATTTCAGTAGACCACCGATTCAACGATCGGCCGATTGTCGCGGATACGCTCAAAACCCAGCGGCGACAGGTCCAGAGTCTGGTACCGGCCGTGAGTGATCAGTTCGGCAATTGCACGACCTGTGGCGGGCGAATGCATGACGCCATGTCCGGAAAAACCGGTGGCGAAGAGAAAGTTGTCAATCTCATGGTGGGCGCCGATCACGCCATTGTGGTCGAGCAGGTTCATTTCGTAATGACCGGCCCAACTGCGTTGCAGCCGCATTTGCTCCAGCGCGGGGATGCGGTGAGCCAATAGCGGCCAGAGCACGTCTTCAAGCAGTTCGTGGGCTGGCTCGAAATCGCCGTCGGCGTTCGGGTCCAGATGGTCCAGCGGAGCGATACCGGCAATGAAACCATCGCCTTCGGGACGTATCCAGGCGCCCGAGTTGTCGAACAGCATCGGGAAGCTTTCGGTCGGCACCGGTGCCTTGATATGGAACACCGTGCGTTTGCGGGGCTCTACCGGCAGTGCGATATCCAGCCAGCGGGCAACTTTGCCGCTGGCCGGCCCCGCGGCGTTGACGCACCAGTCGCAGGGCAGGCTGCTACCGTCATCCAGACGCACGGCAGTGACTTTGCCGTTGGTGCAAGTCAGGCCACTGGCCTGGGCTTGTACGTAGTCCACTCCGAGCTTGCGAGACTCGCGACGCACCAGCTGCAGCAAGGCCCAGGCGTCGAACCAGCCTTCATTGGCCGCGCCATAGGTGGCGATCCCCAGATCGTCCACGTTCAGCCAAGGGAAGCGCTGCAGGGTCTGTTCCGGGCTCAGAATATCGACGCGGGCACCATGCTTGCGCTGCATGAGCGCATTGGCTCGCTGCATTTCGGCACCCTCGGGGGAGCCCAGCATCAGATAGCCCCGCTCCTCGAATCCGATATCGGCATCTTCACCAAACCACTGTCGGATGTTCTTGAACACACTGGCGCTGTACAGGCTCATGCCGATGTTGAAGGAGCAACCGAATTGAGTACGGATCGACGATGCCGACAAGGCTGTCGAGGAAAACTGATAGGTGCTATCGCGTTCGATGACCTTGATCGAGCCCTTGAAGCCTTCGCGGCGAAGGGAGTACGCAACGAAACTGCCAATGATGGCGCCGCCGATAATGACCACCGACGCTGATTGCTGAGTCATGGAGAGTTCTCTTGAGTGTCAACCTGACTTCAGTGTGGTCGAGAACCGCTCCGGTGGCTTGTAAGTAATACGGAGATTAATGCGGATTTATGCACAGTTATTTTGCGTTAGGATCGATGAGTAGGGTGGGCTCAGCGTTACGCTGAAAACAGCTGATGCGTCATAGACCATTGTGCCTGTATCGATCCGAGATGGTGCGCAAGGCTCCATTTTAACCAGGACTGTGCATGATTTTTTGACAAGCTGTTTTTCGGGGGCTTGCACAGCGTCATGCGCTGAGGCACCCTTCGCCTTAACGATTTGGCTGGACAGGGGTTCGGCGGCTTTGGGTCAATACGAGGTGTGTCATGTTCGGTTGTGA
Organism: Pseudomonas sp. GW821-FHT02H09; assembly: GCF_059421425.1. Classification (NCBI taxonomy): domain Bacteria; kingdom Pseudomonadati; phylum Pseudomonadota; class Gammaproteobacteria; order Pseudomonadales; family Pseudomonadaceae; genus Pseudomonas; species Pseudomonas sp. GW821-FHT02H09. Next base: position 46,283 of record NZ_JBWKVA010000008.1, on the reverse strand, counting down.
AGAGTTGCTGCGTGGTGTTGAGGATAACCTTCCGCTATTGGAGCAGATTTTCGATCGCCTGCCGGATGTGATGTTCTTCGTCAAGGATAACCAGGCGCGCTATGTCATGGTGAACCAGGCCATCGTTGAGCAAAGCGGCATGCGCAGCAAGAGTCGGGTCATCGGAACGACGGCCGACGAGCTGTTTCCGGGTACCGGGCACAATACCCTGGCCCAGGATTTGAGCGTAATTCAAAGCGGTAAAAAGATTATCGATGCGTTGCGGCTGTACTTCTCCGCCGACGGCAAGAAGCAGTGGTGCCTGAGTTCGAAGTTTCGCATGCTGGACCATCGAACCGGCCTTTATGGTTTGGTCGGCGTCTCGCGAATTTTGCCTCGTCCCGATGAGAAGAACTCCAGCTACAAGCGCTTGCTAGAGTTTATTCGCATTCTGGAGTTGGAAAACGATCAGAAGCTGCTGATCTCAGAGGTGGCGGAGAGTGTGAATCTGTCAGTGGATACCCTTGAGCGTTTGACCAAGGAAATCTTCCATCTGACCCCCAAACAAATGCTTATCCGGATACGGATCGACAAGGCTTGCCAGTTGCTTGAAGAGACCGAGACCAGCATTACCGATATCGCCACTGATTGCGGATACGCGGATCACAGCGCATTTTCTCGCCAGTTTAAAGCGGCTACTCACTACACACCTCAGCAATATCGGACCAGCAGTCGCTCTCTCTGAGCAAGGCGTTCACGTCACGCTCCTGCCTCGTTAACTACACCGTCCAGCTCTTGAGCTCGGGCGGTTTTTTTTGCTCTCCGCAAAGTCATATGTGCAAAAAACCGCAAAATATAAGCTCAAGCGATTCAAGCCAGACGTGGCTGCTGTCGTCAGAATGGACCTCGATGCAAGGGCTGGCATCGTGATTAAACTCCAATACTAACTGGCCATTTATGTTGGTTTTTGTCTGAAGAAGGCACTAGTCAACGACTTTACTGCTGACCCCTTGGCAATTCGTCGATGATGTTCTGCTGTGCATATTACGGAATGTATCGATGGATTGTTTTACAGCTGTTCTACCGTGGAGCGAGCGATATGAGTGGTAAGGCGAATACCTTTTTGGTGAGTGCAACCCTGGCGGCGACGTTGGTCAGTGGGGGAGTGCGTGCAGATGTAGTGATCGGTGTGGCGGGCCCTCTGACGGGTACTTATGCCGCCTATGGCGATCAGGTGTGGAGAGGGGCTTCTGCTGCGGCAGAGGCAATTAATTCGGCAGGTGGCATTAACGGGGAAAAGATCCGCTTGGTCAAAGGAGATGACGCCTGTGATCCCAAGCAGGCGGTCGCCGTGGCCAATCGCCTGATCGAGTCCGAAAAGGTTTCTGCGGTTGTCGGGCATTTCTGCTCTTCCTCGGTCATTCCGACCAACGAAATTTATGCCGATGCCGGCGTTATCACCATCAGTCCAGCTGCCACTAATCCTCAGGTCACTGAACGCGGCCTTGCCACTGTATTTCGTAACTGCGGTCGCGATGACCAGCAAGGAATCGTTGCGGGCGACTACATCGCTGATGTGCTCAAAGCCAAGAGGGTTGTGCTCATACACGATAAGGACACCTACGGTCAGGGGCTGACAGACGCCACCAAGCTTGAGTTGAACAAGAAGGGGGTCAAGGAGGTGCTCTATGAGGGGCTGACCCGCGGCGAAAAAGATTTCAACGCGCTGGTGACCAAGATCCGCTCGCTCAATGCCGACGTCGTCTACTTCGGCGGCTTGCATCCAGAGGCTGGCCCGTTGGTACGTCAGCTGCGTGAGCAGGGCGTGACAGCCAAGTTCATTTCCGGAGACGGCATCGTGACGGATGAGCTGGTCAGCGCTGCCGGCGGTGCTCAGTACACCAACGGCGTGTTGATGACCTTCGGTGCAGACCCACGCAACAACTCTGCAGGCAAGGCGGTCATCGATAAATTCCGCGCCAGTGGTTACGAGCCGGAGGGTTACACCCTGTATGCCTACACCTCGGTGCAGGCGCTAGCGGCGGCCTTCAGTGCGACCAAGGGGACTGACGGCGAAAAAGCAGCCCAGTGGCTCAAGAGTCACCCCGTCCCGACGGCGATGGGGATCAAGCAGTGGGACAGTAAAGGCGACCTCAAGGTCTCCGATTACGTGATGTACCAGTGGGGCTCGGACGGCAAGTACAAGCAACTCTGAACAGTCCTTCAAGCTGTCCCGGGCCCTTCGCGGGTCCGGGGCAAGGTACGGCTTCTTGATTCTCAGACGGAATTCCTATCGTGGATGGCATCTTTCTACAGCAGATGGTGAACGGGTTGACGCTCGGCTCGGTGTACGGGCTGATCGCAATCGGTTACACCATGGTCTACGGCATCATTGGCATGATCAACTTCGCCCACGGCGAGGTGTACATGGTTTCTGCCTATCTGGCAGCGATCGGTCTGGCCGTGTTGTCGTTCTTCGGCGTCGAGTCGTTTCCTTTCCTGATACTGGGCACCCTGATCTTCACCATCATCGTGACCGGCGTGTACGGCCTGGTGATCGAACGTATTGCCTATAAGCCACTTCGCAATTCGACGCGCCTGGCTCCTCTGATCAGTGCCATCGGCATGTCGCTGATCCTTCAGAACTACATTCAGATCAGCCAGGGCGCACGCCAGCAGGGTGTACCTACGCTGCTCGAAGGCTCGCTGAAATTTACGGTCGGCAGCGGCTTTGTGCAGTTGACCTACACCAAGGTCTTCATTCTGGCCGCCGCCTTCGTTGGCATGGCCGCGCTCACTTATCTGATCAAGTACACCACCCTGGGGCGCATGTGCCGAGCGGTTCAGCAGGATCGCAAGATGGCCTCGATCCTGGGGATCAATACCGACCGGATCATCTCCAGCGTATTCATCATCGGCGCGGCCATGGCGGCATTGGCGGGCGTTCTGATCACCATGAACTATGGGACGTTCGACTTCTATGCCGGCTTCATCATTGGCATCAAAGCTTTTACCGCAGCGGTCCTTGGAGGCATCGGCTCACTTCCCGGGGCGATGCTGGGCGGATTGATTCTGGGCGTGGCTGAGTCGCAGTTCGCCGGCATGGTCAATAGCGATTTCAAGGATGTCTTCAGCTTCTCGCTGTTGGTGCTGATTTTGATCTTCCGTCCGCAAGGCCTGCTCGGCCGTCCACACGTGACAAAGGTGTAAGCATGTCTTCCGTGACCTTGAACAAAACCCTGGATGCTTCTACGCCTGTCTCCAAGGCGCTGGATATCAAGAAAAGTCTGGTCGAGGCGGTGGTGGCCGGTCTACTGGCGCTGATCGTCTTCGGCCCTGTCGTCGGCGTCGTGCTCGATGGATACAGTTTCAATTGGCATCCCACGCGAGTGGCATGGATGACGGCCATCGTGATGGTGGGTCGCCTGGCGCTCAGTCTATTTACCCAGACCGCCAGTGGAGCCGCGCTCATTGCTCGGTTCAAGGGCGGCGACGGCGGTGTCCATGTACTTGCGCCGGATTACAAATCCCGGCTGGTTTGGATAATTCCTGCCTTAATCGTCATCGCTATTGTGTTCCCGGTGTTCGCCAACAAGTACCTGATGACGGTGGTGATACTTGGCTTGATCTACGTGTTGTTGGGCCTGGGTCTGAACATCGTGGTGGGCTTGGCAGGATTGCTCGATCTCGGTTATGTGGGCTTCTACGCCATTGGTGCCTACGGGCTGGCGCTGGGTTACCAATACTTGGGTCTGGGGTTCTGGTCAGCGCTGCCGCTTGCTGCCATCGCCGCCGGATTAGCCGGGTGTCTGCTCGGGTTCCCGGTGCTACGAATGCACGGTGACTATCTTGCGATCGTGACACTAGGTTTCGGCGAAATTATCCGACTGATCTTGAACAACTGGTTGTCTTTTACGGGCGGGCCGAATGGGCTACCAGTGCCTGCGCCCACTTTCATGGGCCTGGAGTTCGGGCGTAAGGCTAAAGAAGGCGGTATTCCGATTCATGAGTTTCTTGGCACAGACTACAACCCCGACCTGAAATTCATTTTCATCTATGCGGTTCTGTTTCTGGTCGTGCTTGGGGTTCTTTACATCAAGAACCGGCTGACCCGGATGCCAATGGGGCGTGCCTGGGAAGCCTTGCGCGAGGATGAAATTGCCTGTCGGGCCATGGGGTTGAACCATGTGTTGGTCAAGCTTTCGGCGTTCACCATTGGCGCTTCTACTGCGGGTCTGGCGGGCGTGTTCTTCGCCAGCTATCAGGGTTTCGTCAACCCGTCATCGTTCACCTTTTTCGAGTCAGCCTTGATTCTGGCCATTGTGGTACTGGGCGGCATGGGTTCGACCGTTGGTGTAGTGATCGCGGCCTTTGTCTTGACCGTTGCGCCTGAGTTGCTGCGCAGTTTTGCCGAGTATCGGGTGCTGCTGTTCGGTGTCTTGATGGTGCTGATGATGATTTGGCGACCACGGGGACTGATTCGTATCAGCCGCATCGGCGTTCAACCTCGCAAAGGAGTGGCGCCATGAGCCGGGATGTCATTCTGTCGGTGGAAAATCTGATGATGCAGTTCGGCGGCATCAAAGCTTTGCGCGATGTCAGTCTGGCCATACGACGTAATTCTATCTTTGCCCTGATCGGCCCTAACGGTGCCGGAAAGACCACCGTATTCAATTGCCTGACCGGGTTCTACAAGGCCTCCGGCGGGAAGATCGAACTCAACACAGGTGGCGCACGGACCAACGTGATCAAGTTGTTGGGCGAGCCGTTTCTGCCGACCGATTTTGTATCGCCGAAAAGCTTCGCCAGTCGCCTGTATTACAAGATGTTCGGTGGCACTCATCTGGTGAACCGTGCCGGCCTGGCGCGGACCTTCCAGAACATCCGTCTGTTCAAGGAAATGTCGGTGGTCGAGAACCTGCTGGTGGCCCAGCACATGGGGGTCAATCGCAGTCTACTGCAGGGCATCCTCAACACCCGGGGTTATCGCAAGGCTGAAGAAGACGCACTGAACACCGCGTTCTACTGGCTCGAAGTGGTCGACCTCGTGGACTGTGCCAACCGTTTGGCGGGTGAGCTTTCCTATGGCCAGCAACGTCGCCTGGAAATTGCCCGGGCCATGTGCACACGACCCGAGATAATTTGCCTGGACGAACCGGCAGCGGGTCTGAACCCGCAGGAAACCGAAGCCTTGAGCGGCATGATCCGTTTGCTGCGTGACGAGCACGGCATGACGGTGGTGCTGATCGAGCACGACATGGGCATGGTGATGAGTATTTCCGATGACATCGTGGTGCTCGACCACGGCAACGTGATTGCTTGCGGCAAGCCTGAGCAGATCCGTAACGATCCCAAAGTGATTACCGCCTACCTGGGTGCCGAAGAAGAGGAACTGGTATGAGCGCGCCGATTCTTGAAGTGAAAGACGTCGATGTGCACTACGGTCCGATTCAGGCACTGAAGAAGGTCTCGCTGCACATCAACAAGGGCGAGACCGTCAGCTTGATCGGCTCCAACGGCGCCGGCAAGTCAACCTTGCTGATGTCGATCTTCGGTCAGCCACGGGCGAGCGCCGGACAGATTTTCTACCGCGGCACCGACATCACCCAGAAGTCATCCCACTACATCGCCTCCAATGGCATTGCCCAGTCGCCTGAAGGTCGCCGGGTGTTTCCGGACATGACCGTCGAAGAGAACCTGATGATGGGCACCATCCCCATCGGCGACCAGTACGCCGATGGGGACATGCAGCGCATGTTCGAGCTGTTTCCACGGCTCAAGGAGCGACTAAACCAGAGGGCCATGACCATGTCCGGCGGTGAGCAGCAAATGCTCGCGATTGCCCGGGCGTTGATGAGTCGTCCTTCTTTGCTGTTGCTCGATGAACCGTCGTTGGGGTTGGCACCGATCGTGGTGAAGCAGATTTTCTCGATCCTTCGGGATCTGGCGAGCACCGGCATGACGATTTTTCTTGTGGAACAAAACGCCAACCATGCCTTGAGGCTTTCGGATCGCGCTTATGTGTTGGTCAACGGTGAGATCCGCCTCACTGGCGCAGGTCGGGATCTGTTGGCCAACGAAGAAGTACGCAACGCCTATCTTGGGGGGCATTGACCATGAGTCTGAGTATTTTGTCTGAGGCGCAGACAGCGGCCTTGTTACCGTTCGCCAAGTTGAGTGAGTGCATTGCAACCGCCGCGCGTGAATACGCGGCGAGATTGATCAGCAGTCCGGAGCGCCAGGTGCTGCCACTGCGTGACGATGCGTTGCTGCTTTCGATGCCGGCTACTGCCGATGACGTGGGCATTCATAAACTTGTGACCTATGCACCGAACAACGGCAGTAAAGCGTTGCCTCTGATCCATGGATTGGTTGCAGTCTATTCGTCTGTAACGGGAGAGCCGTTGTTATTGCTGGATGGCGCAACAGTCACGGCCAGGCGAACAGCCTGTGTATCGATGCTAGCTATTCGCTCGATGGCACCTGATGTGAAGTACTTGGCGTTGATCGGTATAGGAAAGCAGGCCTCTGGGCATTTAGAGGCCTTGGCCGATTTGTTTCCTGGCATCCGTATTGATGTGCACGGAAGGGAGCCTGCCAAGACTCAAGCTTTTTGTGATCAGCATCGTCACCTGCCGCTGGAGATTTCGCCTCGGGTGGGTCGCGTTCAGAATGACGTTCAGGTCGTCATCACCGTGACGTCCAGCAAGCGTCCTGTGTACGAAGAAAAGGTGCGACCAGGACGCTTATTGATAGGTGTTGGGGCGTTCAACGCACAGATGGCTGAGTACTCGCCCGACTGTGTCAACAATAGTCAGGTATTCGTCGATGACTTGCTGGGTGGGCGCCACGAAGCCGGTGACCTGATCCAGGCCAACGTTGATTGGCAGAGCGTATCGTCGCTTGCCGACGCCATTGACGGACGTTTTGACCCAACCAGACCTTTGCTGTTCAAGAGTGTCGGCTGCGCGGCGTGGGATTTGGCCGCGGGGCGCTGTGCTGTCAGCAGCCTGGAGGCCGAACGTGGTTGAAGGTCGAAGCAACTTCGATGCCGTCGTGATAGGTGCCGGCGTGGTGGGCATCGCCACCGCGCTCCAGTTACGCCTAGCAGGTCTGGAGGTTCTTCTTCTAGACCAGAATCCACCTGCAACTGGCACATCCTCAGGCAATGCAGGTGCCATCGCCATCAGCGAGGTTCTGCCGCTGGCTGATTCGAACGTCATTCGCAAGTTGCCGGGTTGGCTGTGTAATCCATCGGGGCCTCTGGCTGTGCGCTGGCGTTATTTGCCGACGCTGACACCTTGGTTGACTCGTTTTTTGTTGGCCAGCCGCCCGAGCCGGGTCGAGTCGTTGACGCAGCAACTCGGGTATTTACTGGGACGAACCCTTGACGACCTGACGCCACTGATTGAACGCAGCGGATTAACCAGGCTTTGGCGGCGCGATGGCGCCTTGATGGTCTATGCCAGCCAAGCTGAGCTCGAGGCGGATTTACCAGGCTGGGCCTTGCGTGGCAACCAGGGCGTGCGTTGGGAGCGCTGTGCTCCAGGGAAGGCACGTGACCTGGTGCCGGAGCTGCTACCCGCCTGGGAACATGCCATTGCCATCAAAGACTTTTCGCACGTAGACGATCCCTATCTGTTCACCTTGGGATTGTTCAACCAGTTCATTAAAGAAGGTGGTCGATTCGAGCAGTCCGCGGTCGACGACGTACGCCAGCAGGCTGGCCGCGTAACAGGTGTCACCTTGCAGAGCGGGCACTCCATTGCTGCCGGTCTGGTGGTGGTGGCCAGTGGTGTCTGGAGCGACCGCTTCTCTGCCCAGGTGAATCAGACACTACCGTTGGAAAGCGAGCGCGGCTACCACCTGACATTGCCTAACGCCTGCCGTCCTTTGAAGCGCTATCTCATGAACCACTCCGAGAGCTTCGTCATCCTGCCCATGGCCAATGGTGGACTTCGGATCGCCGGCACGGTCGAGCTTGCCAGCCGTGATGCAGCGCCGGACTACGGTCGTGCGCGAATGTTGCTGGAAAAGGCTCAGGCGATGATTGGTCCACTCGAAACACAAGGTATGACCGAATGGATGGGCAACCGCCCCTCGGTCCCCGAAACCGTGCCGGTGATCGGGCCGTCAGCAAAAGTCAGTCAGCTCTATTTCGCTACAGGTCACGGCCATCTCGGATTGACCCTGGCAGCAACGACTGGAGCCCTGTTGCGTGAGCACATTCTCGGCATTCGGGAGGTGCCGGATGAGTTCCGACCAACGCGGTATTGAACCTGAAAACAGATGATCCAGGTCAGCCTGGAAGGGTCTTGCCTCGCTGATACCAAAACCTGTCATGTCACCTTTAGTGACTTGGTTAATTTTCCAGAGTAAACGGGAGTTTTTATGAAGCATGCAAACAAAGTAGCGTTGGTCACCGGTGCCGCTCAAGGCTTGGGACTCGCCTGTGCCGAGCGTTTCCTGGCCGATGGTGCCAAGGTGGTGCTGGTCGACGTGCAGGCCGACAAAGTCAGAGCTCAGGCTGAGCGCCTGGGCGAAAACGCGACCTGGTACGCCGCCGATTTGAGTGAAATTTCCTCGGCCATGGCCAGGGACATCGTGGCCAAGGCGGTCGAGCATTTCGGTTCGCTGGACATCGTGGTGAACAATGCCGGGATCATCCACACCGCCGATTTTGTCGACTTCCCGGAAGACGCTTTCGACCGTGTACAACGCGTTAACCTCAAGTCGCCGTTCCTGATCGGTCAGGCCGCGGCTCGCGTAATGATCGAGATGGGCATACAGGGCTCGATCATTAACATGTCGTCGATCAACGCTGAACTGGCGATCCCCAACTCGGTGGCCTATGCCGTTTCCAAGGGTGGTATCAAGCAGCTGACGGCGGTCATGGCGGTAGGTCTGGTTCGTCACGGTATTCGTGTCAACGCAATTGGCCCCGGCACTATCGCCACCGATCTGGTCCTCAACTCGGTGATGTCCAGCCCGGCTCAGCGACACACCGTGTTGTCCCGTACCCCGATGGGGCGCTGTGGCGAGGCCTCGGAAGTCGCCAGCGTCGCGTCCTTCCTGGCCAGTGACGATGCTTCTTACATCATCGGCCAGACCATCTATCCGGACGGTGGTCGCCTGATCCTCAATTACACCGTTCCGGTCAACGAGTGAATTATTGATCATGGCGAGTCTCGATGTGGTGCCGAGAGTCTGTATCGCTGGTAGCCGCGGGCTGTTTCTCGATGCTGCCGGGCCGCGATTCAGCGAACCCGTGCAGCGCCGGGTACTGGCGCTCGCCCGGGCCGTCGGGCAAATACCCGGTGTGCAGGAACGGGTGCCGGGAATGAACAATGTGTTGGTGGTCTACGATCCTCGGCAAGTGTCTCCGGCGGAGCTCTCCGATCAGCTCATGGCGCTGTGGGAGCAGGCTGCGGCTGACGAGTCTCCAGGCAGGGATATTGACATTCCCGTGATCTACAGCACCAAGGCCAGTGATGATCTGGTGCAGATCGCTGCGCTTGCGCAGCTTGAAGTCGACGAGTTCATTCGGCTTCACAGCGAGGCGGTTTATCAGGTTGCGTGTGTCGGCGCCATGCCGGGCTTTCCTTATTTATCGGGGCTCGATCCGCGTCTGGCGACGCCGCGCCGTGCGGTGCCGCGCATGCGCCTGGAACAAGGCTCAGTGATCATCGGCGGCGCTCAGGCCGGCATCATGCCGTGCTCGGCGCCTTCGGGTTGGCATGTGATCGGCCGCACCGATTTGCAGCTGTTCGACGCACAACAACCGTCGCCGTCGTACTTGCAACCCGGTGATCGCATTCGCTTCAGCATTGCCGGAGTTGAATCATGATCGAAATCCTGTCTACCGGTGTACTCAACTCTGTCCAGGATGCCGGGCGTGCTGGCTATCTGAGTATCGGAGTCGGTCAGTCCGGCGCCATGGATACCCTGGCCCTTGCCATGGGCAATGCATTATTGGGCAACGAGGCGAACGCTGCAGGCCTGGAGATCGTGTTGTTTCCCTTCCGTTTGCGCTTGCTCAGCGATTGCCGCTTTGCCATCACCGGGGCCGATGGCGAGGCGCTGCTGGATGAACAGCCGCTGCCTCCCCAGTGGGCCTGTGACGGCAAGGCTGGGCAAACGCTGCTGATCAAACCACCTCGGCGGGGCGCGCGCTGTTATGTGTCGTTCGCCGGTGGCATCGAAGTGCCGCTGGTGATGGGCTCACGAGCCACCGACCTGAAAACCGGCTTCGGTGGTTTCGAAGGGCGTGGCTTGATGCGTGGCGATCGCTTGGTATTGGGCAGCCAGACATACAAACCGAAAGCCGGTGTGGGCGCCGCCCTGTCATGGGCGTTGCCCGAGCGTGATCGAGCCATCGAGATCCGGGTACTGCCAGCGGCCGAGTTCAATGAGTTCGACGAGCCGACAAAGACGCTGTTTTTCCAGCAGGGTTGGACGCTGAGCCAGGAAGCCAATCGCATGGGCATGCGCTTGATCGGGCCGGAGTTGAAAACCCGACGGCCACTGGAGTTGTTATCCCACGGGATCCTGCCGGGTACGGTGCAGGTTCCGCCGTCCGGTCAGCCGATCATTCAGTTGGCTGATGCCAATACCTGCGGCGGCTATCCGAAGATCGCCAATGTGATCGATGCCGATCTCTGGAAATTGGCTCAGGCGCCCATCGGCTCGACGTTTCGTTTTATCGAAGTCGATCACCCTGATGCCATGGCCGCGCAGGAACACCAAGACTGTGAACTTATGGCGCTGCGTCAGGCCTTGCAGTGCTCATTAACACGAGCCTGAAGCTATTTATTTGAGGCGTATTCATGTCAAAACAAGCCTTTAGCGTCGACCTGAACTCAGACATGGGTGAGGGCTTCGGTGCCTACACGATGGGCGATGATGAGGCGATCCTGAACATCGTCAGTTCGGCCAACATCGCCTGCGGGTTTCATGCCGGAGACCCGGAAGTCATGGCCAAGACTTTCGCCTTGGCCAAGGCTCGCAACGTTGCGGTTGGCGCGCACCCCGGGTTTCCAGACCTGTGGGGGTTTGGGCGCCGCAACATGGCATTTTCGATGGGTGAAATCGAGCGCTTGGTCGCCTATCAAATTGGCGCGGCACAAGCGCTTGCGACGTGGGCCGGACACCCGATCACCCACATCAAGGCCCATGGTGCGCTGGGCAATCTGACTCAGACCGACGCTGAGGTTGCCGCGGCGGTCTGTCGGGCGGTGAAGGCGGTTGACCCTTCGCTGATCTGCCTGGCGATCGCTATGGGGCATCAGGCCCGGATTGCCGCTGAGATGGGTCTGCAGGTGCGTTCAGAGATCTTTGCCGATCGCGCCTACACCGAAGAAGGGCACCTGGTGTCGCGCAAGTTACCGGGGGCGGTCATTCATGATCCGGATGAGGCGTCTGCGCGAGTGGTGCGCATGGTGCGTGCGCAAGGTATCGAAACGGTCTCCGGACGTTTCATTCCCTGCGCTATCGACTCGATCTGTGTTCACAGCGATACACCCGAAGCAGTAGGCATCGCGGCACACGTACGTCGAACGCTGGAAGACGAAGGCATAGCCATCGCCAGCTTCGTTTGAACGTATGGAGCTGAACTTAACCTGGCAAAGCGGATGTTGATATGAAACTTGAATTCATTGAAAGCCTGATCGAGATCGTCGAGCGATCGCAGGTTTTAGAGCTGGAATACAGCGAAGGCGATTGTCGGGTGCGTCTTGGTTTACGTGCACTGTCGAGCGAAAAGTCGGCACCGCGCCAGGCGCCCTTGTCTGTGACAGGCGGGGAGGTCGCTACTGCAACTCTGGCGGTCACACCTGAGGCCGTTCCCCAGTCCAGCGGTCACCCGGTTTCATCAAGTCTTGTCGGTATTTTTTATCGTTCTCCTGCGCCTGACCAACCACCGTTTATCGAGGTCGGCGATGTCGTGGAAGAGGGCCAGACGCTGGCCATCGTAGAAGCCATGAAGATGCTCAACCCGATTGAAGCGGATCGAGCAGGGCGGGTCAGCGCGATCCTGAAGAATGACGGCGAGATGATCGAAGCCGGCAGCACCTTGTTCCTTATCGAAGCGGCGGATTAAGTGATGTCCCAACAACTTTTCGACACTGTCCTGATCGCCAATCGCGGTGAAATAGCGCTGCGGATTCTGCGGGCTGCGCAGGATCTGGGCTTGCGTACGGTCGCCGTGCACTCTCAGGCAGACGCTGACCTGCGGCACGTAGCGCTGGCTGACACGGCCTTGTGTATTGGTCCGGCTGCAGCGAGTGAGAGCTATCTGAATCCACAGCGCCTGCTTCAAGCGGCGAAACTGACCGGCGCTGGGGCTATCCATCCGGGTTACGGTTTTCTGGCGGAGAGCGCTAACTTTGCACAGGCTGTGGAAGAGGCGGGATTGGTTTTTGTCGGTCCGACGTCAGCATCCATTCGCCTGATGGGCGACAAGGTCAGCGCCAAGCAAGCCATGCTGGAGGCCGGGGTGCCCTGTGTTCCGGGTTCGCCCGGCGCGTTGCCTGCCGATGCCGAGACGGTCAGGGAACTGGCCGAGGCCTGTGGTTACCCGTTGATCGTCAAGGCGTCGGGTGGTGGTGGCGGTCGCGGCATGCGTATTGTTCGTGACCCCAAGGAGCTCATTGAAGCGGTCGCGATGACGCGGGAGGAGGCTGGCCGGGCGTTCGGTAATCCCGAAGTCTACCTTGAGAAATTTCTGGAGCATCCTCGCCACATCGAGATCCAGGTGATGGCCGATGGTTTCGGCAATGCCGTCTGGTTGGGCGAGCGGGATTGCTCAATGCAGCGCCGCCATCAAAAAATCATCGAAGAGTCACCCGCTTCTGGGGTGGACCGTAAAGCCATCGCTGCCATTGGCGAGCGCTGTGTCAAAGCCTGTCAACTGATCGGCTATCGCGGCGCGGGCACGTTCGAGTTTTTGTATGAGAACGGCGAGTTCTACTTTATCGAAATGAATACCCGGGTTCAGGTTGAACATCCTGTGACCGAGTTGGTGACCGGGGTGGACATCGTGCGCGAGCAATTGCTGGTGGCGTTGGGCAACCCGCTGTCGATTCACCAGGATCAGATCAGCCTTAACGGCCATGCCATCGAGTGTCGGATTAACGCCGAAGATCCTTTTAGTTTCGCTCCGGCTCCGGGCACGGTGACCCGGTGGGTGGCCCCTGGCGGTCCGGGCATCCGCATCGATACGCACCTGTATGCCGGCTATCAAGTGCCGCCGTATTACGACTCGCTCGTGGCGAAATTTCTGGCCCACGGAGCCAATCGCGAGCAGGCGATCAAGCGGATGCGTGGCGCCCTGGCGGAAGCCGATCTGGGCGGAATTAAAAGCAGTATTCCTTTGCACCAGCGTTTGATGGATGAGCCCGGCTTCGTCGCCGGTGGCTTCGATATCCATCACCTTGAGCGTTACCTAAGCCAGGATCAGGAGGTCTCGAAATGAGTCCGCAGTTCATTGAACAGATTGTCCAGCTGTTGAAACGTCACTCATTGGAAACGTTTGAGTTTGAGCAGGCGGGTGCTTGCCTGCGTCTTACGCTCGGCGGCGTTTCTCCCGCGTCAGCATCAGCCTCGGCATCGACCACGGTGAGTCCGAATCAGGAAACCCATGGAGTCGTTCCGGCGCCAGGGATGGGCATTCTTCGCTTGAGTCATCCCCAACGCGATGAGCCGTTTATCGCGCCTGGTGCCAATGTCGAGAAAGGTCAGGTAATGGCTTTTCTGCAGAACGGCGTCTTGCTCGATGAAGTCACCGCTGATCGCGCTGGGCGAGTGATCTCGGTACTGGCCGAAGACGGTGATTTGATTGGTTATGGCCAGCCCTTGTTTGAGCTGCAATGAGCCGGGTGCAGGGTGAGAGATGAGACAGGAAAATGCTCTGAGTCCGGCGATAGGCGCCGACCAGGTGATTGTTGAAGCAGCGCTTGAGCTAATGGTCGAGAACGGCTTCGCGGCGATGTCTATGCGCAGCCTCGCGAAAAAGGTCGGGCTACATGCGGGCAGTCTCTATCACCATTTTCCGAGCAAACTGGATGTGCTGGAAGAAGTGCTGGATTCGCTTTTGCAGCAGCGCCTGAACGATTGGTGGGTACGCAAACCCAAGCGTGCCGGAGTGCTGAAACTGCTGGATGCGTTTATCGCTTTTCATGTTCAGCATGCCCTTGAGCATTCACGCGAAGAGCATCTGGTACGCCTTGAGCTGCATCACTTGCAGGGCGCTCAACTCAGTCGAATCCTGGAACAGGACGAAGCTTACATCGGTGAGTTAAGTGAAATCATCCGACGCGGCGTTGCGGCAGGTTTGTTCAAGGTCCCCGATGTCAATCTCGTGACACGTAGCCTGTTGGCAATGTTAGGCGCAGCGCCCTCACTCAGTACGACCGAGATGTCTCGGACTTCCATTATTCAGACGTTGACTCGCATGGGCAGGCAACTGCTGTGGGTTCATGGCGTGATAGAGAGGTAGGAAATTGAAACTTGCAGACTATTCAATTGACGCACTGGAGCAGTTACATGGCCAAGTCCAGGCTGAGTACCTGCGTCTAGGGGAGCGCAAGCTGTCGATCAATATGGCTCGAGGCGTTCCCAGCTCCGAACAGCTGGACCTCTCTAATGCTTTGCTCGAACTATCACTGGCGGGTGACTACCTTGCTGAGGATGGCACCGACTGTCGTAACTACATGGGGCAGCAGGGTCTGCCCGAAGCGCGTCGATTGTTTGCCCCGTTACTCGGATTGCCAGCCGAACAGACAGTGGTTTCTGGAAACTCAAGCCTTGCACTGATGTATGACTGCCTGGCCTTTGCCATGCACAACGGCTTTCCTGAGTCGTCCGTGCCTTGGCAACAAGAGCCTCAAGCCGTGGCTTTTCTTTGTCCAGTACCCGGCTACGATCGGCATTTCGCCCTGTGCGAGTCATTTGGTGTTCGGATGATCCCTGTGCCATTGCTGGACGATGGTCCGGACATGGATGTGGTACGCAAATTGGTTTCTGAAGACTCGACCATCCGTGGTATGTGGTGCGTGCCTAAATACAGCAACCCTACAGGCGCCGTTTACAGCGACGAAGTGATTGAAGCCTTGGCATCCATGCAAACCGCAGCTTCGGACTTTCGACTTTTTTGGGATGATGCCTACACCTTGCATCATCTGACTCCGGATGCCGTTGAGATATCCAACGTCTACCAGGCTTGTGTGCGCCACGGGCATCCGGATCGGGCATTGGTTTTTGCGTCCACCTCGAAGATGACATTCGCCGGCGCCGGTCTCGCATTGTTTGGCTCGTCCAAGTCAAACGTCGAATGGTGGCTTCGTCACGCCTCGATCAGAAGTGTCGGACCAGACAAGTTGAATCAGCTACGCCACGTGCGCTACCTGAAGGATCTCGATGGGTTGAAGTCGCTGATGGACGGGCATCGAAAACTGCTTGCTCCGCGATTCTCAGCTGTACTTCATCAATTGGATTCGCACCTTCGTCAATTCGGATTTGCTAGCTGGAGCGAACCCAAGGGTGGTTACTTCATCAGCTTGGATATCCTGCCCGGTACCGCAAGGCGCACCGTAGCGCTTGCACGAGCTATAGGAGTAAATCTGACTTCGGCGGGCTCCTGCTATCCGCACGGCCATGATGCGCTCGATCAGCATTTGCGTATCGCTCCATCATCACCAGGATTGAGTGATCTGGAGGTGGCCGCCCAGGCGATCTGTACCTGTGCATTGCTAGCCGCCTGTGAACGTCTGATCAACAAGTGATATTGAGTGGAAATTGCAAAGCAGTGATGTGGAATGATGAACACGTAAGGGGTGGAGCGATGAGCAGAGCGAGTGACGGGGTCTGCAGTCAAATGGATGATCTCATTTTATCCAAAGCAGTTTGGCTGCCTGCGGACGCCGTCACCTCTAGATCTTTTGATGAGCGAGGTGAGTTCATCTACTCCTTCTCTGGTTTGTTGGAGGTTGATGTTGAGGGTGATCGTTACCTCGTTCCGCACAAATATGGGGTGTGGTTACCCTCAGGTTTAAAGCGCTTGAGCTTCAATCGGCAGCGTGCGAGACATATATCCATTTATTTACCTGACGTATACAGTGATTCTTTACCCTGCGGACACTGTGCGCTGGAAGTGGATACTTTACTTCGCTCCTTGTTGGAGGATATTTCTAGCGGCGTTGGGAACGTTAACCAAACCGATGCAGATAAACGCTTGTTAAGAGTGTTGGTCGACAGGTTAATACGCGCTAAGACTTCGGGTAGTTACTTACCTAGCTCAGCTGATCCACTATTTGGATCATTGCTGACGCAATTAAAAGACAATCCTTATGATAAACGATCTTTTTCGGATCTTGCATTATCGTTGAATATGTCGGAGCGCACTTTGGCTCGTCGATGTCAACGCGATTTGGGTATGACCTTTTTAGAGTGGAAGCAGCGCCTTATGGTGGTTGAGTCTCTGGAATTATTGCAGCAAGGAAAGACCGTAGAGGCTATTTCATCAGTCTTGGGTTACAAAAACACCTCGTCATTTATAAGTATGTTTAGAAAGCTTACAAATATGACGCCTAATGAATATCGGAGGGAAGAGGAGCGGTGTCTCGGCAGTTCTTGCCTGGCGAAAGATAAAAATATGCGTAGGGATTAACGCAGGCTTGGTGTCCGACGCTTAGTCCGGTGGTAATTGACGAAGGAGAGGAGCGGCGTGTCTACGTGGTTACAACCTCACCGCCCACTGAGTGTAAGCGTCTGCTGATCACCCCTTGCTATGTTGGGTTTTTAGCTGGCGCTACTCCCTGGATAAAAATCGTTTAGTAATCATTGCCATTGCCATTGCCATTGCCACTGCCTCCGCCGGAGACGTCAGGGCTGTGTCTATATTAAACGGAGCGTTATCCCAAGCCTCATACTCATGATCCAAGACAGACTGCCAGGTTGGGCGGAGTCAGCCCAGGAATATCAACCTCCTGGACTCTACCCGTAGCTGGTGTTCATGTTTATCAGAGCAAAGCACCTGAATATTTACTAATGGAGCACCAGAGCGTTTGGCGATTTCGCTCCACGCCTTTCGGCTTTCGATTACTGGGTTAACACAGTCAACTATGACCGTGCTGCCAAAGCGAAGATTGTTCAGAGCAAGCTCATTAGCGACCATGTAACCGCTCCACCCCACGTCTTGTGCCAGCGCACCGGAATTTCGGATGGCCTGCTCAATCGTATCGATCCGCAGGTACACGGCACTTGTTCTGGTAGCAAGGTCACTTGCAATAGTCGTTTTTCCGGTGCCAGGGAGGCCGCTGAAGGCAATGAGCATTCTATGTCCTTGGGTCAGTGAGCTAACCCAGTCTAGGTGGTTGCCAGTTATGCGGCAGCAATTCCGCAATATCACTCGCCCATTGAGTCGGGAGGCACGTGAGGACGTCCTTCCAGTAAGCGTACGGATTATGCCCATTGAGCCGCGCCGACTGGATCAAACTCATGATCGCAACCGCACGTTTACCACTACGTAACGAGCCCGCAAACAACCAGTTCGAGCGCCCAAGTGCCCATGGTCGGATTTGGTTGTCGGGTAGTCAGACGCGGTCACCCGCGTCCAACCCCCTAAGAACCGTGCATGCGAGTTTCCCAGCGCAAGGCTCAAGCCTCTACAAAGGCACTGTTAAGCACCCGGCGATACCTCTTTAACATTGGCGTACTGCTGATCTCTGGGGCAACGCAGGTAATAGATTTCAAGATTGACTGCCGCGTCCGTTCCGCCATGAGCCAGCTTTACGATGTGGCGGCTATGCCACGGCGTATCTTTGGTCACGGGCTTATGGCAGTCCGAGCACAGGCCGTCTTGCTGCCGCCAGACGCAATACATCTTCGCGCGGCCCTGTATCGATTTGAGCATTTTCTTGCCCCAGCGGGACTCGAAATACACATCCTAGTTGGGGTCATGCGGATTGGCGGCGGCCTTGATCTTGATGTGCCGCACGATCGGCGTATCCGATTCTTTCAGTAAGATGTATTCCCTTGGCCTCAGCATCTGCTGCATCATTCTTGTTGCTCTTGACATAGGGTTTAGGGTTTGACGAATTGCGGGGCCATGAGTCGCACGGTATGGCCCAGCGCTTCAAGCTTACGGGCCCAGTAGTGAGCACTACTACGAGCTTCCATGCCGATCAGGCAGGGCGGTAAATTGGCAAAAAATACCGCAACCTGATCGCGCTTCAGTTGCTTGCGCAATATGGGCTTGCCTCGCTCGTTCATGCCATGGATCTGGAACACGTTTTTGGCTAAGTCGATACCAACGGTTTTGATTTCCATGGCTGATTACCCCTTTGCACAAGTGGATGGCGACACCGCTCACTCTGGCACAGCGATACGATTATGGGCGGGGGCGTCCATCCCATTGCTTACGAAGCGGATTCACTACACCCAATCTGCTTATTGACGCACTCCTTTATAGTTGCGCCGCCCTTACTTATTCGGCTGGTGTAGCCACCACTTCTATTCGTTACAGACTCGGGAAGGCAAACTGGGATGCTTCGTTGCTTGCATGCTCAGGCCAACGCTGGGTAATGGCTTTGCGGCGGGTGTAGAAACGCACGCCATCCGGACCGTACGCATGCAGGTCCCCAAACAGCGAACGCTTCCATCCACCAAAGCTGTGGTAAGCCACCGGCACCGGCAACGGCACATTGACGCCTACCATGCCAACTTCGATCTCATCACAGAACAACCGCGCCGCTTCGCCGTCACGGGTGAAGATGCAGGTGCCGTTGCCATACTCGTGATCGTTGATCAGCTGCATGGCCTCTTCCAAGCTGCCGACGCGGACGATGCAGAGCACAGGGCCGAAAATCTCTTCCCGGTAGATGCGCATGTCCGGAGTCACACGATCGAACAGGGTGCCACCGACGAAGTAGCCATCTTCATGACCATCGACGCGGTAGCCACGGCCGTCCACCACCAGTTGCGCACCGGCGGCAACGCCGTCGTCGATGTAACCTACTACCTTGTCCCGCGCGGTGGCGGTGACCAGCGGGCCCATGTCCAGGCCGCAGGAAGTGCCTGCACCGATCTTGAGTGCCCTGACCTGCGGAGCGAGCTTTGCTACCAGGGCGTCAGCTATCTGGTCGCCCACACACACGGCCACGGAGATTGCCATGCAGCGCTCGCCGCAGGAGCCGTAGGCCGCGCCCATCAATGCGCTGACGGCGTTGTTCACGTCGGCATCGGGCATTAGTACACCATGGTTTTTGGCGCCGCCCAAGGCCTGGACGCGCTTGCCGCGCTTGGTGCCTTCGGCATAGATGTACTCAGCGATGGGGGTGGAGCCGACGAAGCTGATGGCTTTGATTTCCGGCGCCTCGATCAGCGCGTCTACGGCATCCTTGTCACCATGCACCACGTTAAGAACCCCGTTGGGTAGCCCAGCTTCGTGCAGTAGGCCCGCGATGAACATGACGGAGCTCGGGTCACGCTCGGAGGGCTTGAGGATGAAAGTGTTGCCGCAGGCGATGGCCAAAGGGTACATCCACAGCGGCACCATGGCCGGGAAGTTGAACGGGGTGATGCCGGCGACCACTCCAAGCGGCTGGAAGTCGCTCCAGGCGTCGATGTTCGGCCCGACATTACGAGTGTATTCGCCCTTGAGGATTTCCGGGGCAGCGCAGGCGTACTCGACATTCTCGATGCCGCGCTTGAGTTCACCAGCGGCGTCTTCCAAGGTTTTTCCGTGTTCTTCGCTGATCAACTTGGCGATCACCGCTTCATTCTGCTCCAGCAGGTGCTTAAAGCGGAACAGCACTTGGGCGCGCTTGGCGGGCGGTGTGTTGCGCCAGGCCGGGAAGGCGGCTTTGGCGGCGTCGATGGCCTGCTGTACGGTGGCGCGGCTGGCAAGGCCCAACTTGCGGATGACTTCGCCGGTGGACGGGTTGAACACGTCGGCCGAACGGCCTTGCTCGTCAACTGGCGCACCATTGATCAAATGTTTGATCCTGCTCATCTTAAACTCCCGTTGTTTTATATGTTTTGTTAGTCGATTTGGTTCAGCGCTTCACCAACAGCATCGAACAGACGTTCCAATTCTTCTGGTTTAGCGTTGAAAGTCGGTGCGAACTGCAGGGTGTCCCCACCAAATCGCACGTAGAAGCCAGCTTTCCACAGGGCCATTCCTGCCTCGAACGGACGGACGATGGCATCGCCGTCACGAGGAGCCAGCTGCAGGGCGCCAGCCAAGCCGCAGTTGCGGATATCAATCACGTGCAGAGCGCCCTTTAGGCCGTGGATGATCCTCTCGAAGTGCGGGGCTAGCTCAGCGGACTGCTGCACCAGATTGTCTCTCTCTAAGAGGTCCAGGGCCGCGAGGCCGGCGGCGCAGGCCACCGGGTGCGCAGAGTAGGTGTAGCCGTGAGTGAACTCTACCGCGTATTCCGGGGTGGCCTGGTTCATGAAGGTTTCGTAGATCTCGCGACTGGCGATCACCGCGCCCATTGGGATGGCGCCGTTGGTGACCTGCTTGGCCACGTTCATCAGGTCCGGGATCACACCGAAGTGTTCGGCGCCAGTCAGCTTGCCCATGCGGCCGAAAGCGGTGATGACTTCGTCCAGGATCAACAGAATGTTGTACTGGTCGCAGATTTCGCGCAGGCGTTGCAGATAGCCCCGCGGCGGCACGATAACACCGCCAGAACCAGACATTGGCTCGATGATCACGGCAGCGATGTTAGAAGCGTCGTGCAGTTCGATCAGCTTCAGCAGTTCGTTGGCCAGCTCGACACCACCGGTATCGGCCTGGCCTTTGGTAAATTCAAGGCCGGGTTGCAGAGTGTGCGGCAGGTGGTCAACGTCCATCAGTTGGCCAAACATTTTGCGGTTGCCCCCGATGCCGCCCAGAGCAGTACCGGCGACGTTGACGCCGTGGTAAGCGCGGGCACGGCCAATCAGTTTGGTCTTCTGCGGCTGTCCTTTAAGACGCCAGTAGGCACGAGCCATCTTGATTGAAGTGTCGGCGGACTCTGAGCCGGAGCCGGTGAAAAATACGTGATTCAACTCGCCGGGGGTCATACTGGCTATCTTCTCGGCCAGTTTAAAAGACAGTGGGTGGCCATACTGGAAGGCTGGCGCGTAGTCGAGAGTGCCGAGTTGCTTCGCCACGGCATCCTGGATTTCTTTGCGCGAGTGGCCGGCACCACATGTCCACATACCGGAGAGACTATCGTAGACACGGCGGCCGTGGTCGTCGATCAGCCAGCTACCCTCCGCGCCGACGATGAAGCGCGGATCGCGGTGGAAGTTGCGGTTGGCGGAGAAAGGCATCCAATGCGCCTTGAGGTTCAGCCCTTGGGTCGCCGATGCTGGGGGAATAAATGGTTTATTCATGATGTACCTGCAAGCACGTGGATTGACGTGGGCTCAGCCTTACATTCGCAGAAGCTCGATTAAATCCATTTGTTCTCATCTACAGATGACCATCTGTTTGCGCATTATCGGTACAGGCTTCTGCTCGATGAGGCTTCAAGTAGCACAATCACGTCATTGCAAAGCGCAAGCGGACATCGCCAACTTCACGGTTAGCGCAGGGGAGATGACGATGGCAGGACTGGGGAACGCAGGGGAATGCAGAGCGGTATCGAGCTGCTCTGCATCTGGAGGTAGAGGTGGTTAAAAGTTGGCACGCCCTCGGCCGTTTACTCAGTGCTGCAAAGGGCTTCCAGATAACTGTTCAAGACCAGGTTGCTGTGGTTTCCGGTGCGAGTCACGATCGTATATTCGGTCTTATAGCCGAACTCGTCCGGAAGCAAACGGCGGAGTACGCCGTCGCGGACCCAGCTCTCAGCAAAATGCGTGGGTAAGTACCCAATGAAGCAGCCAGTCATCAGCAGAAATGCAACACCTTCTCTGTCACCGACCGTAGCCGCTATTTTGTGTCGCTGGTACACGCGCTGGATTTCTTCCAGTTGCGCATAAGCAGGAGCTACCGCGTCGTGATCCAGAATCAGTTCTGGTGTTAATTCAATCTCGGGAACCGTGAACAGAGGGTGGCGGTGACTACAGTACAGACCTGACTCTTCCTCATACATCGGAAGGTAATCAAGGCCAGGACACGGTCGCAATCTCGGCGCCATACCAAGGTGAAACTGCCCATTGAGTACGCCTTTCTCGATCTCGTTCGGTGGCATCATCCGAATATTGATAGTCACGTCCGGTGCTTGGCGTTTGAGACTCTGCAAGGCATTCGTAATTCGCATGCCACGCCAGGTAGTCATGTTGTCTGTAATCGCAATGCTCAACTCTCCCTTTAGCGAGGAGTGAACGGCATTAACCTGACTGCGGAAGAGTTCCAGGGCGCCAAGCAGCTGAAGGGTGTTCTGATAGATCTGTTTGCCTGCGTCGGTCAATGCGAACCCCGTGCGCCCGCGATCGCAAAGCTTGAAACCCAAGCGCTTTTCCAGGTCCGCCATGCTTGAGCTGATAGCGGACCTGGTGACATTCAGCTCAACTTCAGCTGCAGTAAAGCCACCCGATTCCACCACAGCTTTGAAGACTCTTAATAGGCGCAGATCGAAATCGCTGATCTGGCCGGTGAAGTGCATTTTTGAGGTCGCCATTTGGGAGTCCTATGGAGCGGGGTGTTGATTGACTTTTCAACCGGTCATTGCGCACTGAACCCCGCGCCGCTATCAGCTTCGTCGTTTGATGATCGAGATAGGGTAATTGCCTGATTGGCACAGCGGCGACGGTTGCAACGCAATGGGTATCGGGAGTGGTTTTCGTTGCCACATCGCTGAATGTGCTGCCTGCGAGGCTAGGGGGGATGGTTGCGCAACTGGATCTCGCCGTAAAGGCCTGAGAGTTTCTTTTCCGAGATAGCGTATGTCGCCATGGCAACCCATCTGAGCAGTAACCCTTGGGCTCTCCTCACGGAAATGACCCTGATCTCGATTGCGTAAGCCATTGGGTGCATGGCGTTGCCGACGGCTGCCTGCATAGGTAAGGAAAGGCTTGTTTGAACATGAGCAACTAGAGATTTATGACGATCTGGCTGAGCCCTAAAGTCGGCGCAAAGAATAAAAGCCCCGAGCCGCCACATAGAACCACCTTATTTCTGCCTCGCTCCAAGCGAATGGAAGTAATCCAGTTGTCTATGTGTCGTAGGAGGAAAGAAATGACGCATTACCCAGTCCTTGAAAATCGCTCGATTTTGCTTTTTGCGATCACCTCGCATCTATATAAGAATGCGCATCTTTTTTTTGCAAAATCCCCCCCGCGATCCACACCTAGAAATCCGTTCAAAGCCCAGCAGCCCATTGGCAGCTAACCGAAAGCTGGTTATCTGACCAAATTGATGCGGGGTTCTGGCGCGCCCCAGCAACAACCGATACCTAAATCTACAAACAGTTTGCTCTCCCTTATACGGTGTATGTGCAGTCGTTGTACGTATTTATCCGTCACATCGATGTCGAACAAGAGATAGGTGTACCCATGCCCGCAGAACCATTCGTTAGTTTCCGTAATGTCCAGAAGAGCTATGACGGCGAGCACCTTGTCGTAAAGAATTTCAACCTGGAAATCGAGCACGGCGAGTTTGTCACCATGCTCGGCCCATCCGGCTCAGGAAAAACCACCTGCCTGATGATGCTGGCCGGGTTCGAAACGGTCACCCACGGGCAGATCTGCATCGACAAAAAGCCGGTCAACGATATCGCACCACAGAAACGCGGCATCGGCATGGTGTTCCAGAACTATGCCCTGTTCCCTCACATGACCATCGAGGAGAACCTTGCCTTTCCGCTGAAGGTGCGCAATCTCTCGCGTGTCGAGATCCAGGAGCGCGTGCGCAGAGCTCTGGACATGGTAGCTCTGGACAAACTGGGCAGCCGGATGCCGGCCCAGCTATCGGGTGGTCAAAAGCAGCGGGTGGCACTCGCCCGTGCGTTGATCTTCGAACCGCGCCTGGTACTGATGGACGAGCCGCTGGGCGCCCTGGACAAGCAACTGCGTGAGCAAATGCAGTACGAGATCAAGCGCCTGTCGAAACAGTTGGGCATTACTGTGGTGTACGTCACGCATGACCAGAGCGAGGCGCTGACCATGTCGGACCGCATCGCCGTGTTCAACGAAGGAATCGTGCAGCAGCTGGCCAATCCGTCTGATCTCTACGAGAAGCCGGAGACGGCTTTCGTCGCCAGCTTCATCGGTGAGAACAACCGCCTGCAAGGCCAGGTCGTCGATTTTGATGGCCGCTACTGCAAGGTCCGCGTCGGCGATCACCTGCTCAAGGCGCTGTCCGTGAACGCGTCCGTCAAAGGCGCCGCGACCACTCTTTCTATTCGCCCTGAGCGCGTAATCATCGACCCGCGCAATGGCGAATGCGAGAACCGGGTTCCCGCCTGCATTCAGGAAGTCATCTACCACGGCGACCATCTGCGCGCGCGCCTGAAGGTGGCAGGGCACGACGAGTTCATCGTCAAGCTGGCGAATGCCGCGGGTTACACGCGGCCCGAGCCGGGTAAATGCATCGACGTCGGCTGGTCGGCCGAGGACTGCCGGGCTCTGGACGCCCGGACCACTTACCCGTGCCATTTCTGATTTCCTGGAGTTTCGTATGAGCAGTTTGTATTCGACCAAGTCCGCGCTCGAAGATCTCAATCTGAAACACGATCGGCAGAGCCTGAAAGCCAAGCTCGACCGGGCCGAACGCGTGAACAAGACACGGTCGCTGTTGCTGGTCCTGCCGTTGGTGGCGTTCATCCTTGTGTTCTTCTTGCTGCCGATCGGCGACATGCTGGTCCGCAGTTTCCATAATCCCGCAGTTTCCAGCTTCATGCCGGCAACCGCCGGTGCGCTGGGCCAGTGGGACGGAAAGGCAGTACCCGATGAGCACGTGTTCGCAGACTTGGGCGGTGAGATTCTCAGTCTGCAGAACTCCCGCCAGCTCGACCGCGTCGGCTCCGACCTGAACCGCGTGCAGAGTGGCATGAAAAGCCTGATGACCAAGACCGCGCTGGGGTTGGTAAAAGCCGCTCCGGCAGAGGGTGGCTATAAGGCGACCATGATCCAGATCGACAAGCGTTGGGGACAGCTGGGCACATGGACGCAACTTAAGGTGATGGCACCAGCCTACTCCAGCGTGCATTACCTCGCCGCACTTGATCTGCAGTACAACGACGAGGGGCAGGTGGTACAGCAGCCGGAAAGCCGCCAAATCTACGTGGGCATGCTGATCAAGACGCTGGCCGTGACCCTGGGGATCACCCTACTGTGCGTGTTTTTGGGATACCCACTGGCGTACATGCTCGCGACATTGCCGGCGAAGACCAGCAATCTGCTGATGATCCTGGTTTTGCTGCCGTTCTGGACCTCGCTGCTGGTGCGCACCAGTGCCTGGATGGTGATCCTGCAATCCAATGGAGTGCTCAATAGTACGTTGCAGAACCTGGGTCTCATCTCGCAGCCGCTGGACCTGATGTACAACATGTTTGGCACCGTCACTGCGATGACCCACATCCTGCTGCCATTCACCGTGCTGCCGATGTATAGCGTGATGAAGAGCATCGACAGTACCTACATCCGTGCCGCGCATTCGATGGGGGCCAGCTCGCTGCGCACCTTCTTTCGCATCTATTTTCCTCTGTCGCTGCCGGGCTTAAGTGCCGGCGGCATCCTCGTGTTCATCCTGGCGATCGGTTACTACATCACGCCGGCGCTGGTGGGCGGCCGCACCGGCCAGGTTATCAGCAATTTCATCGCCTACCACATGCAGATATCCCTCAACTGGGGCCTGGCCGCCGCCATCGGCAGCATCCTGCTACTGATCGTGCTGCTCCTCTACTGGCTCTACGACCGCGTCGTTGGCATCAGCAACATGAAACTGGGGTAACTAAGATGAGCCTTCCAAGCTACACCGGCCCCCTGGGGCGCATGTGGTTCTACAGCGTTCGCGGCTTTGCCTTGCTCGTGTTGCTTTTCCTGATCCTTCCGATACTGGTTGTCACACCGCTTTCGTTCAACGTCGAGCCCTACTTCAGCTTCACCAGCGGGATGCTCAGTCTTGACCCGCAAGCCTTCTCCTTGCGCTGGTACCACGAGTTAGTCGAGGACCCATTGTGGTTGATGTCGTTCAAGAACAGCCTGCTGATCGCCGTGTTTGCAACGGTCATTGCCACCACACTGGGTACGCTGGCGGCGTTAGGCTTGAGTCGCTCGAATCTGCCGTTCAAGAGCCTGCTGATGGGCATGTTGATCTCGCCGATGATCGTCCCGGTGATCATCTCTTCTGCCGGGATGTACTTCTTCTACAGCACCCTGGGCATCGCCCAGAGCCACCTCGGCATCATCCTGGCCCACGCGGTGCTGGGCACGCCCTTCGTGATCATCACGGTCACCTCGACGCTGGTCGGTTTCGATCACTCCCTGACCCGGGCTGCCGCCAGCCTCGGCGCTTCGCCGCTCTACACCTTCTTCAAGGTGACCTTTCCGATCATCCGCCCGGGGATCATTTCAGGCGCGCTGTTCGCCCTGGTCACCTCCTTCGACGAAGCCGTGGTCGTGCTGTTCCTGGGTGGTATCGAGCAACGAACCATCCCACGGCAAATGTGGTCGGGCATGCGCGAGCAGATCAGCCCGACCATCCTCGCTGCAGCCACGTTGCTCATCTTGGGCTCGGTGCTGCTTCTGCTAGCTATCGAGGTGCTGCGGCGTCGCTCGCTGCGCCTGCGTGGCATCAAGGAATGACCTGTTTTCTGCCAACCCCACCGACAACAAAAGGTAAGACAATATGAAAAGCGCAATCCTTTTTGTCCTTTCAGCAGCAGCTTCCTGCGTCACAATGGCTAACGAGCACATCACAGTCGTGTCGTACGGCGGTGCTTTGGCCAAGGCGCAGATCGAAGCGGCCCACAGGCCATTCTCCAAGAAAACCGGCGTGAACGTCATTTCGGAGGACTACTCCGGTGGGATTGCGCAGGTTAAAGCTCAGGTGGACACCAATAAGATTATTTGGGACGTGGTGGATATGGAGTTGCCCAATGCAGTGCGCGCCTGCAACGCGGGCCTGCTGGAGCGAATTCAGCCCGACAAGGACTTGGCCCCGAGCAAGGACGGTGAGTCCGCCAGCCAGGACTTCATTCCGGGGGCTATCTCTGAATGCGGTGTGGCCAGCATCGTCTGGTCAACCGCTGTCGCGTACAACACCAAGGTGTTCAAGAGCGGCCAGCCTTCTGTTCTGAGGGATTTCTTCGATCTCAACCGCTTCCCAGGTAAACGCGCACTACGCAAAGTACCTCAGGTGAACCTTGAGTGGGCCCTGTTGGCCGACGGCGTGCCCCGCGAAGAGGTCTACTCAACGCTTGAAACCGAAGAAGGTCTCGAGCGCGCGTTCGCAAAGCTGGATACCATCAAGGACCAGGTTGTTTGGTGGGAGGCTGGCGCCCAACCTCCACAATTGCTGGCGGACGGGGAAGTGGTCATGACTTCGGCATACAACGGTCGTATCTACGACGCACAAATAAACGAAAAGCAACCCTTCCAGATCATCTGGGACGGCCAGATGTACGACATGGATGTATGGACCGTGCCGAAAGGAACGCCGAAGAAAGAGCAGGCTATGGCGTTCCTGCGCTTTGCGACACAAAGTTCGGTATTGGCTGATCAAACACAATATGTTGCCTACGGTCCGACGCGACAGTCCTCGCAACCCCTGGTCGGTGAGAAGGTGAAGCCCTACCTGCCGACCACGGCCGCCAACTTTGCCACGGCGTTACAAGTTGACTCCGTGTGGTGGGCTGACCATGCTGATGAATTAAGCGAACGCTTTAACGCTTGGTTGGCCAAGTAACGATCCATTCTCCTGCGTCACTCAACTATTGAGCCCTCGACGAAGAGTCGAGGGCTCAATAGTTAGCGGTCTGTGTTGGGCGCAACATCGCGGTTCATAAGTATCCCGGACAGGACGCCTGGATTCGTGGATATCGTCAGCATCAACATGACGGCGGGCAAATCTGCCGTGGAGCTTTCGCTGTTTGTCCTGCTTTCCATCCTGATCGTGATGCTCTGCGCTGAAAGCTGTGGTTCGCTCGACGAGGCGTATGCCAAGACGGCTTTTCAAAGCGCTGAGCCGCTTGGACAAAACGGACGGGTTCCGTTGCAGCCCCCGTTCGACACCGGCAAACGAACCCTGCTCCGAGAGAGCGAGAAACGCGACAAGTTCGCTTGCCTATCGATTGTCAAACTGATGCATGAAGTTGTTAGCTTCATCTTACCAACGAATCGGGAAGCACGTTCGACATCGGCTTGCTGCTTAGGCCGTCAGCACAATCGTACCTTCCGCGCGCCCATGCTCCATATCGGAGTGCGCGGTGGCTACTTCAGCTAACGAATAGCTTTTCCAGATCCAAGGCTTGATGATGCCTTCGGCTCCGGCCTGAAGAACATCCTGCGCACGCGCGTGGTATTCGGCCGGGGTTGCCGTGTGTGCGGCCAAGGAGGGGCGAGTCAAGAATAGCGAGCCCTTTGCATTGAGAGTACTAACCTCGACGGCGGTCGGGGCTCCCGAAGCCGTTCCGAAGAATACGAGCAGGCCACGTGGCTTGAGGCAATCCAGCGAAGCCTCAAAAGAAACCCGACCGATCGGGTCATACACTACATCGGCCTTCAGTCCGTTGGTGACTTCGGCAACCTGCCCGGCCAACGTGGCGGCGTCAAAGATCAGGACTTTGTCGCACCCAGCTGCTTTGGCTATATCGATACTTTGCGTGTTCGATACCACTCCGATTACGAAGGCGCCGAGATGCTTGGCCCATGGAACCATGAGCTGCCCGAGAGCGCCGGCGGCACCGTAGATAACAACCGTGGTACCTCGAACCAACTTCGACAATCCCAAGTTCTTCTGTCGCTGTTGCTGGCAGAAACAGACTGTAGTCGGGGCCAAATCATCACCACGAGTGAAGAGCTTTCGGTCAATAATCAGGTGTTGCGAATAGCGATTGATGCACACAAATTGCAAGCGGGAGGTAATAGTGCTAGACATTTACGTCTCAGTGCAAAATAGTTGGCGATCTCACGCCGGTGCAGCTTCTAAGTGGTGGGCGCGAAGAGCGCAGCCGAGAAAATAATGGAGGTTGATCAATAGTGCAGGTAGCACGAACTGACACTAAACTTTCAGCACTCCATCATTGTTGCTCAAGGAGCAGAGGTCTCAGCTGAGTGACTTCAGTCGACAGCAAGTACGTTCCTGCCGCAGGCGGTTCGACAGTCCCCCCATTCGACGTGAGCACGACGACCTGGTTGGGATTAGGGAATTCCGTGGTCCAGTTCCCTAAATTGCTTTGTCCGGTCTCGTCCATTCGCTGGCGGAATTCGTTAGCCCTTCCTACCGCACAACTATATCGAATTAGATGAACGAGATCGTCAGAGGCCGTCATGTTTTCTGTAACGCGCTGCGGGTTCAGGATTTGAATACGCTGTTTTTGAACTAGAGGGGCAGACTTCGCAAGGAATGAGTCTCGCCAACCCGGCTTGGTTAGTAGCGCCATTCGCAACCGAGCCCGCTCATCCAGTGACGCATATTCCCAAATATGGAAAAAGTGCACTTGCGGGCTGTCAGCGTCCAGCCACATGCCACGGAGTCTACCAAATTCAATGCCACGGATTGGCATGCATTCCTGGTTGAAAAGCTGCCAATAATCCTTCCACTTATCCAGTTCTAGCCAGTATTCGCGAAGCTCATGAATCATATGGTCACCTAGCCTGACTCTCGAAGTTAGACAATACGAGCACGCCCCACTCGGAGTCGCGCATACTTGGCATCGGATAATAGTTAGCGGTATTTAGCCGAGCAATCACGTTGAGTGCAGAACACTCGTGTATTCAGTGCGTTAAACGGGCGACTATTGCATTCAGGCAGTCGCCCCGCGGCCGTCTCTTGAAAGATTCGATAAACCCGTTGCCCGAGGGTCTTCCCTGGCGACTGAAGTCGAGCAAAAAGCCATTCTGCCAAGCCCATTCATCGTCGCCAAAGCGAGGACAAGAGTCTTGACTGGAGCCGGGTCTGGCTGTGAGAGGGAAAGCTAAAATTTTATTGCTGTACATAGTGCATTGGTGAACTGCAAGCGAACCGCCTTGTTCGGTGGTTGTTCTGCTTTCATAATCCGGGACACATTTGAAACACGTTCCTAACCACGGCGGCTCGACATAATTTTTGCGAACCTGGCGTACGCGCAGGCAAGCGTGTGACTGATGCGACTGGAGGCTTATACGAGCCTCACCTTTATCCCGCACAACGGCTGATCAAGATCACAGATAGCTTGTCGTTCGATGATGCCGTTGCAGTAATGGTCAAAGGCATCACTGCGCAATACTTCTCAAAATTACCTATTCCGTGAGGTCGGGTACTGCCATCTTGCTCTAGGGTCTAGTCAGAGGATTGGGCGTGTTGGCTTCGGCGGAGGCGGGGATAATCAGCTCGCGAATAGGGCGGGCGCGATTCGTAGACATCATTGGGGAGGGATCCGATGCGGCAATACGGCTTGCCTGTGATCCCGCAGGATCTGTCCGCTCACGACTGGCTGCCGAAGGAGGGGTCTATCTGGTAAGGCGTTCGGCCAAGTTGCCAGCAGCGACCGTAATTGCCTTTAAGGAACGGATCGAATCCAAGTTCAACAACGAGCTACATTGGGGTGTTCCATCCCGCTGAGCAGTATTTTCATTCAAAAACCACTGGAGGCCCCTTGTACAAAGGTGTTGTTTTATCGATTGCTTCGTCCTGCTTGTTTGCCGTTTTGTACTACTACACCACGCTCCTAACCCCCTTGACCGGAGAGGCGATATTTGGCTGGCGCATGTTGCTCATGTTGCCTTGTATCACCCTGTTCATAGTCATCAGCAGAGAGTGGCAAAAGGTTCGTGTCGTGTGCTCGCGTATCAGGCAAACGCCGCTTCTCCTGCCCAAGCTTTTTTTGAGTAGTGTGCTATTGGCCACCCAGCAATGGCTGTTCATGTGGGCACCCTTGAACGGGAGGGGGCTCGATGTGTCACTCGGATACTTTTTACTGCCTTTGGTCATGATGCTGGTCGGCCGCCTGCTCTATCGTGAGCGGCTGACTTCGCTGCGCAAAATGGCGGCATTTTGCGCTGTGCTGGGGGTGGCAAATGAGCTGTATCGGGTGGGCGGAATCTCATGGCCAACGCTACTGGTTGCCGCAGGGTTCCCTTTGTATTTTGTCTTGCGTCGCAAGCTTGGCACTGATCACCTGGGCGGGCTTTGGTTCGATATTTTGCTCACGTTTCCTATTGCTTCCTATTTCGTCACCGAGCAATGGACCAGCATAAATCACTTTGCCCTGACGCCACGTTTATATCTCCTGCTACCCATACTGGCGGTTATCAGTGCGGCAGCTTTTATATCGTATACTGTGGCTAGCAGGCTCCTGCCATTCAGTCTTTTCGGTTTGCTGGGATATGTAGAGCCTATATTAATGGTGGCGGTCGCATTGATCCTCGGCGAGCAGATCAAGGACGAGGAATGGAAAACGTACGTTCCGATCTGGGCGGCGGTTGCGTTGCTAGTTTTGGACGGTGCTCGCTATCTTAGGCACCTCACAGATCACCGCTTAGCTAGCTGTGTAAACCTGCCTTCTTCGCAAGGCAACGCACGCTAGTATTCGGCCTCGCTAGTCATCAGCACCTAAGGTTGGCGATCCGAGTGCGTTCCTCCTGGTAGTCACTGGGTACAAGCTTGTCGAGTTCGACCAAGTCTGCTGGACTTTCGTCGAGAGTGTTCGCCATGGCTGGCGTTTCTGGGCCCATCCAAACATCTGAACGATATCCGAAAAAAGACTGATGGCCTGACGAGTAGCGCCGCGAGCCATTACGGAGCGCACCCCTGGCCATTTTCAGCATCTCCTCACTTCAGCTTCTGAATTGCGTGTCCTTGGAGAATGATTGCAGATCTCTGCATACGCAATACCCAATGGTTGCAGGTCATAGATGCATAGTGTGCGGCAATTCGTCACTCATACGTCACGTGGACGGAGTGAAAGAAGCGCGGGCTTTTCCAGGTTTACTTCGAAGGAGCCGGGAATGTTGCATGGTGATCTTTTTACAAGGTCCTTACAGCGCGTTCGTCCACGGATTTTCCTGAGCGAGCTTGCCCTCCAGCCAATATTTCAGCGCTAGCGTTGCGGCGGACGCAAACTTTGCCGAGGGTCTAATAAGATAGATCCCTCCTTTCACCCCCAACTCCCAGTCCGGCAAGACTCTTACAACTTCGTTGTGTACTAATGCACGACTGAATAGCCATTCCCCGGCACCGAGGATGCCGGTCCCCGCAATGGTCGCGCTCAACAGCGCTTCGCTGTCGTTGGACATCAGGGAGCCTTGGGGGCGTAGGGTAAATTGTCCATCTGCGCTGATGAGCTTCCATTCAGGGTAAGACGCCAGTCCCGTAAATCCCAGGCAGTTATGATTGGCCAGCTCTGCGGGTGATTCAGGCCGCCCGTATCGTTCGACATAACCAGGAGACGCGCAAAGAATTCGGCGATGATCGCCGAGGCGCTTGGCAATCAGGCGGCTATCGTTCAGTTCACCTATGCGTATCGCCACATCGAAGCCTTCGGCGATCACATCAACGAAACGCTCGCTGTAATCCACGGTGACCGTCAGGTGAGGATGGGCAGCCAGAAACTCCGGCAGTATCGGCGCTAACCAGAGCCGGCCCATAGCTGCCGGCACAGCCAGCCGCAGATTGCCGCGAACCTCAGCGGCCCCTAGCGCTGCCTCCTGCTCTGCCTCAGCCATCAACTCGGTAGCCAGACGCAGGCGCCTGACAAGACGGGCCCCTGCGTCTGTCAGGCGGATGTGTCGGGTGCTGCGCTCAATCAGCCTTACTCCCAGCCGGGCTTCCAGAGCCGCCAAGCGCTTGGAAATGATCGTGGGATGGCGCTGCAAAAGCCGAGCGGCCGCAACGAATGACCCCTCCGATTCGAGCGCCAGCAAAGCGGCCATTTCATCCGTATGGCGGCTATCCAGTGTAATCACGACAATCTTCCTTCACAGAGAGCGGGGGCTACCCACTGCCTTCCAATCGTACTCAAGGACATTTTACGGAATGAGCAGGATGGTACCTGATGCTCGGCCGCTCTCCAGATCAGCGTGGGCTTGCGCGACGTCCTCCAGTTTGTAGGTTTTCCAGACGCCGGGGTCGATGATTCCAGCCTGGAGTGCTGTCAATACATCATTTGCGCGCTCCTGATATTCCTCGACACTACTGGTGTGAGCCGTAATCGAAGGACGAGTGAGAAATAGCGAACCCTTGGCGTTCAGCATCCCCACTTCGATAGCTTGTGGCGCACCTGACGACGCGCCGAAAGATACCATCAACCCGCGCGGACGCAGGCAGTCGAGCGACGCCGCGAACGAGATACGCCCGATCGGGTCGTAAACGACATCGGCTTTCTTGCCGCCGGTGATGCGAGCCACCTCCTGCGCAAGCGTTTGTGCATCAAAAACCAGGACCTCATCGCAGCCCAGTGCGCGTGCCTTCTCGACGCTTTGCGTGCGTGAAACGACACCGATCACGAAAGCGCCGAGATGCTTGGCCCACTTAGCCATGATGGCGCCCAAACCGCCGGCGACACCATACAGAACCATGATAGTTCCCGGCCCCACTGGATAAGTCGTTTTGAGCAGGTACTGTGCTGTGATTCCCTTGAACAGAACGGCTGCAGCGTCGTGGAAGCTGATCGATTCAGGAAGTGGCACCAGTTTCTCGGCCGGAACCAATCGACCACTTGCGTAGGCACCCAGGGGGCCGGTGGCGTAAGCCACACGATCACCCACTTTAACGTTAGTTGCGTTGGATCCAATCGCGGCGACCCGTCCAGCCCCCTCCAGACCCAACCCCGAAGGCAGAGCGACGGGAACCGCGCCGTTGCGCTGGGTGACATCGAGATAGTTGACGCCAATGGCGTGCTGTTCCAACCACACCTCACCGGGGCCGGGCGCAGCATGATCGTCTTGTCGGACCTCTAGAACGTCCGGTCCACCCGTGGAAGAAAAACGAATTACTGTGGCCATTTTCAGCATCTCCTCACTTATTTGAATATGAAACTGCGTATCCCTAGAATGATTGCAGATCCCCCAATGCACAATGCCTCGGCGATGCAGATCATAGATGCATGATGTGCAGCAATCGTCGGATTGGTAAGCCCATGGCAACTTTGTTTATATCTGCACGCATTTTCATTTGAACTGGCCGCAATGAGAGTAAATACCTCAGAACCGTCACTCATGCGCCACGTGGACGGAGTGAAAGTAGCTGATGGGTCATCCGTATCACGGCATTCGCCGGATAACCTTCGGTATCGACATATTGCAGGCTCAGTCCGGGTGTACAGCTACATAGGCCGAGAATGCCGTAGGCAACTGCACTGAAGTCATCAATGCGGAACAGCCGCTCCTTTACCCCACGTTGAAGGATGTTCTTCAGCTCCTGCACATAACAGGCTTCTTGCTCGTCGACCCTCAGACGCTGCGCTGGCGCCAGATGACAGATTTCAAGTTTGAGCAGGCGCTCCTCTCGCAGGCAGTGCAGGTGCCGCCGCACATTGAAACGGATGAAGGCCGCCAGTTGGGCGAGGGTGTCCCGAAGGCCGGCCTTCTCCAGGTACCAGGCTTTCAAGCGTCGTTGTTGCAGGGACTCGATGACCTCTTCAAGCAAGTCCTGCTTGCTGGGGAAGTGGTAGTAAAGGCTGCCCGCATGCAGCCCGACTTTTTTGGCCAGGCTGCGCATGGACATGGCGGTAAATCCCTGTTCGATCATCAGGTCGTAAGCCGCTTCCAGGATTTGATCACCGGGATGGTTGGCGACTGAGGGAGAAGTGGCAGCGCTGCGCATGTTCATGTCCTGGTTGGCACCCTGGAGTGGGATCGAACTCAACCCCGGTTCTATTTATGTGCAAAAAACCGTTTAGTTTTATGGTCTTCTGCATACTTTTAATGAAGACTTTAAGGATCCTATTTTTTACCTTGATTTAGCGTTATACCAAGCAATATATAGGCTTTACAGTGGATCCATAAAAGGATACAAAGTCAACATTCTATCCGTAAGGTGGTGTAAATGAGTCAGAATAATGTGCATAAATACGACGTCGCGATCATCGGCGGCGGGATCATCGGTTCGAGTGTCGCCTACCACGTGCTGCAGGCATCGCCGGGTGCTTCGGTTTGCGTGATCGAACCAGATTCCACCTATGAATTCGCCAGTGCCTTGCGTTCCTCCGGAGGCTGCCGAGTGCAGTTCACCCGCCCGGAAAATATCGAAATGTCGCTCTACAGCCTTGAACGCATCAAGAGTTTCGAGCACGAGATGACCTCCAAAGGACGTCCGGCGCCGGTTGATTGGGTTGAGGGCGGTTACCTGTTCGTGGTCGAGCCCGAACACATCGCCGCGCTGGAGCGCAACGTGCGCATCCAGCAGGCTCATGGTTGTGTCGTCGAAATGCTGGATGCGGCAGGCTTGAAGCAGCGTTTTCCGTCGATCAACAGCGACGATCTGGGGCTCGGTGTCCTGACACCCCATGACGGTTGGTGCGATCCCAACGGCCTGCTGTGGGGCTACCGGCGCAAGGCCGTAGAATTGGGTGCGGTCTACATCAAGGACCGTTTCGTCGACGCCGTGATTGAAGGACCCAAGGCGACGGCCATAGTCCTCGAATCGGGGATGCGCATTGAAGCCGAATCCTTCGTCAACGCAGCGGGGGCCTGGTCGGGCAACGTCGCCGAACGTTTCGGCATGTCGCTGCCGGTGGTGCCGATGCGGCGCTTCGAGCATTACTTCACCCCGGCCACGCCGATGGAGCGCTTGCCCTATGTGAAGGACATGTCGCGCCTGGCGTTTCGTTCGGAAGGCGAGGGGTTCTCCGGTGGCTTGGTGAATGGTGCGGAGCCTCGCGGTTTCAATTTCGAAGTCGACCATAACTACTGGGAAGAGGTGGTCTGGCCTGCTGTGGCGCACCGTTTCCCGGCACTGGAAGCTGCTAAATGCCACCGTACCTGGTCGGGGCTTTATGAAGTTAACGAGTTGGATGGCAACCCGGTGATCGGGCGCTGGAACTCGCGGCTGCCCAACCTTTACACCGTCGCTGGGTTCTCCGGGCACGGCATGATGCATGCGCCCGCGGCGGGCCGTGGTATCGCTGAGCTGCTGGTCAAGGGCGCCTATCAGAGCATTGATCTGTCGCGACTCGGTTATGAGCGCGTTGAGGCGAATAAGCCGTACGCCGAAGAAGGCATTCTCTGATCCATCACCTGGCAAGGATCGACGGCAGGAGAGGGCGACAACCTTGGATCCGTGACTGGATATGCTAGGCTGCGCTCCTTCTTGCCGTAACGATAACCCTATATGACTGTTAGACATTCTCCCGCGCAGGCGACTTCCGGTCTCACCGCGGAGGCGATCACTCGCGAACTGCGTGACCTGATCCTGGCCGGGAGCATTGGCGTTGGCGTGCAACTGAAGCAGGAAGCCTTGGCGAAACGTTTTGGGGTCAGCCGGATCCCGGTCCGGGAAGCCCTCAAGCGCCTGGAAGCCGAAGGGTTGTTGCTCCACGTTGCTCGTCAGGGCGCGGTGGTGGCGGCCAAATCGGTTGACGACCTGGTGGAAACACTGGACATCCGCATCGCTCTGGAATCCCGGGCCCTGACCCTGGCCATTCCGCACCTGAGCGCCGTCGATTTCACCGCGGCTCGTGACGTGCTGCAGCGCTACGAGGCCAGTGATGTCCCTCGGGAGTGGGCGGAGCTGAATCTGGAATTCCACTCGGTGCTGTACCGTGCCTGCAATCGTCCAACGCTGCTGAAGATGATTGCCGACACTGTCAAGGGCATCGACGTCCACCTGCGCGTGCTGTTGTCCCATTCGGTGGGGCGCAAGTCGTCGATGGACGAACATGCAGAGATCCTTCAGGCCTGTGAAGCGCGCGACACCTCGCGGGCGATCCAATTGCTGGAGGCGCATATCGAGCACACACAGACCGCGCTGCGCCAATCGCCGCCGATTCCAGCACTCTTCGGGTTCTAGGGATGGGCAGCACCTCAAACGCAAGCGGTATCAAGGGTTACTGACATGGTCGATTTAGATTTTCTGACGGATCTTTCCTGCTCCGGCACCAACATCTCCCTGGTCGAGCAATTGTTCGACTTGTTGCCGGATGTGCAGTTCTTCATCAAGGACCGCGAGGCGCGCTACCTGGTGGTCAACCAGGCGATTGTCGAGCACGCCGGCCTGTCCGATAAAAAGGACATGATCGGGCGCACCTGCGAGGAGGTTTTTACCAATCCTGGCGGGAAGATTTCCCAGCAGGACTTGCAGGTAATCGAGACGGGCAAGGACGTGGTTAACGCGCTGGAAATGTGCCTGTCCCCAAACAAGCAGCGCAAATGGTGCCTGAGCTCCAAGTTCAGGGTACGCGGCCCTCATATCGGGGGGGCCGCCCTGGTAGGCATTTCCCAAGTGTTGCCGGCCACCGCCGAGCGCCATGAAAACTACCAGACCCTCAGTGCCTTCCTCGCCCACCTGAAGGCCAACTGCGGCGAACCGATCCTGATCACTGACATGGCGAAGAAATTCAATTTCTCCATGGATGTGCTTGAGCGACTGACTCGTGAGCTGTTTGGCCTCACTCCGAAACAGATCCTCACCCAGTTGCGCATGGAGAAGGCCTGCAGCTTGCTGGAGACTTCCACGCAAAGCGTCAATACGATCGTGACTGATTGCGGTTACCTGGATCACAGTGCGTTTTCCCGCCAATTCAAGGCCAGCACCCACTACTCGCCGTTGCAGTATCGCTATGCGGTAGCGGGCACCCGTAAATAAGGGCGCGACTCCAGGCGTTTGCCGCTTGGAGTCGCGCCGATGCGGCCTAGGCTTGAGCGTCGGCGACCATCTTCGTACGCAGATAGGCGTCCAGTCCCTCCAGTCCACTTTCATGCCCGTAGCCGGATTCGTTAAAGCCGCCGAATGGCGTTTCGGCTTCGTGCACGGACATGTGGTTAATCCCTACTACGCCGGCTTCAATGGCCTGACTGGCGCGAGCGGCATTGCTGCCGTCACGAGTAAAGATATAGGCCGCCAGCGCATATGGCAGGGAGTTGGCGCGCTTGATGACTTCCTCGAAATCATCAAAGACGGTTAGGGCCGCAACCGGACCAAACGGTTCCTGAATCATGATTTTCGCCGTGTCAGGCACATCGCGTAGTACTGTCGGGGCGAAGAAGAAACCTTCGCGCTCTAGCCGACTACCGCCGGTCAGTACTTGTGCGCCCTGAGCTCTGGCATCGGCCACCAACTCATCCATGTTGTCCAGCCGGCGAGCAGTGATCAGCGGCCCCATGATTACGCCCTGATCCAGGCCGTTGCCTACCACCAGGCGTTCGGTGCGCTCAACAAACCCGGCGACGAAGGCTTCATAAATCGAGCGCTGGATATAAAAGCGCGTCGGGGAAGTGCAGACCTGGCCAGCATTCTTGAATTTTGCAGCAACCAGCAGATCAAGGGCCCGTTCCAGGTTGGCATCCTCGAACACCAGCACCGGAGCGTGCCCACCCAGTTCCATGGTGCAGCGTTTGAGGGTATTGGCGGCGAGCTTCTGCAACTGCTTGCCCACCGGTGTCGAGCCGGTCAGTGAGACCTTCTTCGGAATGGGCGACGCGATCAGGTGTTCGGAGATCGGGCCGGGTGGTCCGAACACCAAACC
This sequence comes from Pseudomonas sp. GW821-FHT02H09, assembly GCF_059421425.1. Classification (NCBI taxonomy): domain Bacteria; kingdom Pseudomonadati; phylum Pseudomonadota; class Gammaproteobacteria; order Pseudomonadales; family Pseudomonadaceae; genus Pseudomonas; species Pseudomonas sp. GW821-FHT02H09. Next base: position 7,548 of record NZ_JBWKVA010000008.1, on the reverse strand, counting down.
GATGACGCCAGCCGGGACTCCTGCGTCCTGGAAGCAGCGCACAATGCCGACTGCGGTGCCGGGGGTTTCATTGCTCGGTTTGACGATGATGGAGCAACCAGCTGCCAAGGCACCGGCGATTTTCAGTGCGACGTTGCCAGCGGGGAAGTTCCAGGCGGCGAAGCCCAGGGCAGGACCGATCGGCTCTTTAAGCACGCTCTGACGAACCTTGGGATTGCGCGCGGGAATGATCCGTCCATAGGCACGTTTTCCTTCCTCGGCGTACCAGCGGATGGCGTCGACACAGAACTGGATTTCGCCACTGGCCTCTTGCAGGGATTTGCCATTCTCTTGGGTAAGGACGCGGCTGAGTACAGGCTTGCGGGTTTCCAGCAAGTCGGCGGCTTTGCTCAGTAGGGTCCAGCGCTGCGCAGCAGACTGCTCTTTCCACTGTTCGAAGGCTCGCTGTGAGGCATTCAGCGCCCGGTCCAGGTCTTCGGTGCTGGCACAAGGAATGCTGGCGATGACTTCGCCAGTGGCCGGGTTTTCCAGAGACAGGGTTTCTCCGGCGCTGCCTTGGCACCAGCAGCCGTCGATCAGGAGTTCGAGGGTTTCGTTGTACATATTTTCGGTATCCAATGGGGTAATAAGCGATGTCATGGCATCAAGTCCGATAGAAAGCGGCGGTCGAAGCGGGAAGTGGGGCTTTGTTCAGAATGCGGTCGGCGATCTTCTCGGCCATCATCATGATCGAGGCGCTGAGATTGGCCGTGACCACCCGAGGCATGATCGAGGCGTCTACTACACGCAAGTTGCGGGTCTGTCGCACCCGGCCCTCGGCGTCCACCACCGCACCGTCATCGGTGCCCATCCGGCAGGTGCCAGCAGGGTGGTAGGAGGTGCCGGTGTTGGCGCGAATAAAGCGCTCCAGTTCCGCGTCAGTCTGGGCCGCTGCACCCGGGGCCAGTTCTTCGCCGCGGATACCGTCCCAGACAGGCTGGGCGATCAAGGTTCGCGCCAGGCGGATCGAATCAATCATGTCGCGCATATCTTGAGCGGTGCTCATATGGTTGAAGACGATCAGCGGTGGCTCGCTTGGATTGGCCGAGCGCAGACTGACCGTACCGCGACTTTCCGGGCGCGACAGATCGACCCAGAACTGGAATCCCGGCACGGCGATCAGCTTGCCGTTGCGTACGTAGCGGGTCAGCGGCAGGAACTCGAACTGCACGTTGGGGAACTTGACGTCAGGACGGCTGCGCAGGAAGGCTCCCGTCTCGAAGAAGTTGGTGGTGCCCAGACCTTTCTTGCGCAACAACCAGTCGGCTCCCAGCCTGGCCTGACCCAGCAGGCCGAGCTCAGACACCAGAGAGTCGCTGTGGCGGGTGGCGTACTGGATGTTGACGCCCGGATGGTTCTCCAGGTTTTTTCCGACATTGGGCAAGTCCACTTTGCTGGCGATGCCGTGGGCGCGCAGTTCCTCTTTGCAGCCGATGCCGGACAGCATCAGCAATTGCGGCGAGTTAAAAGCCCCGGCGCAGAGGATGACCTCTCGTGTACAACGCACCGTGTGCGTGCGGCCTTGGTGGTGGACCTGAATGCCCACGGCCTGGTCGCCATCAAAGTCGATATGCTGTACCAGTGCATGGGTCCACACCTCCAGGTTGTCGCGTTTTTCGTTCGGGTGCAGATAGCCGCGCGAGGATGACCAGCGTACGCCGTCATGCACCAGCGCCTGGGCGATATGCAGGCCCTCTTGCTTGTAGCCATTATGGTCTTCGGTGATTGCGAAACCGGCTTGCTCGCCGCAGCGCAAAAAGGTGTCGTACAGCTTGTGTTCGGCCTTGCAACGGCTGATCTTCATGGGGCCTTCACCGCCGCGCCAGACATCCGCGCCGCCGGAAAAAGTTTCCATGCGTCGGAAGTAGGGCAGGCAGTGGGCATAGCTCCACTCCGGCAGCCCATTGGCCGCCCAGCCCTCGAAGTCCTGGGGGTTGCCTCGGTTGAAAATCATCGCGTTGATCGACGAGCTGCCACCGAGCACCTTGCCACGCTTTTCGTCGATCAGACGATTGTCCAGATGAGGCTCGGGGCCGGACTCGTAGTGCCAGCCCAGACGCTTGCTGGAGTAGGCGAATGGCAGGGCGGCAGGCATGTCGATGATCAGCGATCGGTCCTTGCCGCCGGCCTCGACCAGCAGTACCCGCAGCGAGGGATTCTCGGTCAGTCTGGAGGCAATGATGCAGCCTGCGGAACCAGCCCCCACAACAATGTAATCGTATTCCACATTAGCCTCTGTCTTGAGTTATCCGTAGTGGGCCGAGGAGGCGGTAAACCACCACTTCGGCCGACGGGCGCCTGCCTTACTTGATGGATTTCAGAAACGCTACGGTTTCAGGCTTGTTGGGGTTGCGGATTACCTGGTCGGGGGTTCCCAGCTCATGGATCAGCCCATTACGGAAGAACGCGACCCGGTCGGATACCTCCCTGGCGAAGGCGATCTCGTGGGTCACCAGAACCATGGTCATGCCGTCTTCGGCCAACAGGCGCATGGTGTCCAGGACTTCGCCGACCAGTTGCGGGTCCAGCGCAGAGGTGGCTTCGTCGAACAGCATGTAGTCGGGTGACATGGCCAGCGCCCGGGCAATGGCCATGCGTTGCTGCTGCCCCCCGGAGAGACGCCCTGGAAACACCTTGAGCTTGTCGCCAAGGCCCACATGCTTGAGTTGGCGAACAGCTACCTCTTCAGCTTCCTGGCGCGATTTGCCGAGCACCTTGCGCGGCGCCAGCATGACGTTCTCCAACACCGTCAAATGCGGGAAAGCGTTCCACTGCTGGAAGACGATGCCGATCTTGCGGCGCAGTTGGTTCAGGTTGGTCTTGGCGCTGTGCACGTCGACGCCGTCGACCTTGATGCTGCCGGACTGGATGCTCTCCAGGCCGTTGATGCACATCAGCAAGGTGGATTTTCCCGAGCCGGAGCCGCCGATGATCGACAGCACTTCGCCTTTCTTGACGTCCAGCGAAACGCCTTTGACAACTTCCAAGTCACCAAAGGACTTATGAACCTGATGGATGTTAATCATTGCTGTTCAACCTTTTTTCAACGTGGGCGCCGCACCAGGCAACGGCCCAACTCATGACGTAATAAATCAACCCGACGATGCACAACACCAGCAGCGGTTCCTGAATCCGAGTGATGATCACCTGAGAGGAGCGCAGCAGTTCGGACAGGCCTAGCCACATCACCAGCGCGGTGTCTTTCATGGCGGCAAGAGTCATGTTCAGCCACGAGGGAAAGGCCACGCGGGCAGCGAGCGGAGCGCTGATGCAGCGCATTTCCTGCCAGTAGCTCAGGCCCAGTGAACGAGCAGCCCGGCGCACATGGGGTGATACCGACTGCAACCCGCTGCGAACAATGTCGGTGCAGTAAGCGGTGCAGTACATGCCGAGGGTTACGCAACCGATCATCATCGTCGACCAATGCAGGCCAAGGATGCTATTCAGGGAGTTGGCCAGTACGAACTGGATCAACAGCGGGACGCTTCGAAATACGTCCAGCACCCATCCCAGCGGCAGCGTAAGTCTTGGCAATGTAGTGCGAAGCCAACCTAGGGCGGCACCACCAAAGGTGCCGATGAGCACGGCCCAGAAGGTCAGCTGCAAGGTCAGCCACGCGCCATCGAGCAGGATGAGCAGGTCAGTTCCGGTCAAGCTGGTGTCAAACATACGATCGCTTTCCTTTGTGCATCACTTAGTAGCGGAACAGACGCCAGCCAATCAGGCGCGCCAGTCCAACGACAAGTTTGCAGATGCAGTAATAGATTACTGCGGCGGCAATGAAGAGCTCGAAAGTACGGAACGTCTTCATGTTGAGGTCTTGAGTAACGCCGGTGAGGTCGTTGCTCAGACCGACAATCACACCTAGCGATGTCATGAGCACGGCCCAGACCATCTGGTTGGTGATCGGGTAAAACACCACCCGCAGCAACTGCGGCACGACGATGTGTATGTACGCCTGGAAAGCGTTCATCCCCAGTGATCGCGCGGCCCTGACCTGAGTCTCCGGTACGGCCTTGAGGCCGCCACGGAAACTTTCGGCCAGATACCCAGCGTTGTTGAAGGTGATACCTGCCAACAACGCCACCAGTGAAGGCACATGCAGCCCGAACGAACCCAAGCCGAAGTACAGGATGTAGATCTGAAAAAGCGACGGTGTATTGCGCGCAATCGAGACCCAGGTCGCGGCGAAGCCTTTGAGCAACCGCGAAGGCGACTGCCGCATGGCGGTCAACGCCAGGGCGATGAGGACGCCAAGAATCATCGAGGCGGCCGCAATCTGAATGGTCACCCAAGCGCCATCGAGCAGATGAGGCAAGGCTCTTCGGATGGCGCCCCATTGAATGGTGTAATTGAACATGGCTCGATCTCTATTGCGTACAGGTACAACGACTCAAAGGTCCGGCAATCACTTCAAGGAGCTCCAGCGAGTGGTGTCCAGAGGTGAGCCACCAATCCATTTGTTCCACAGCTCGGCATAGCGGCCGGAGCGGTTCTGCTGGCTGATGAAGAGGTTCAGGTAGTTGATCAGACCTTGCTCATCGCGGCCGACTGCCAGCGATACGTAGTCAATGTCCCAGGGAGCGGCGGCGGCGATTTTCAGGCCCTTGAATTTGCCCGACTTGATGGCCTCTTGGGCGACAGTATTGACCACCACCGTGGCATCGCTGTGGCCTTGGCTCACGGCGAGGATGTTGTCATTCATGTTCTGGTAGGACTTCAGGCTGCCCTTGGAATCGGCCCACTTAGCGATGTCCGCAGTGAGGAAGTCGGTGCCGTAGTTTCCCTGGGGTGTGCTGATGACGTGGCCTTTTAGATCGGCGTAGGTCTTGATGCCGGTGTCCTCACGAGTCAGCACCACGTACTGGTAGGCGAAGTAAGGCATGGTGAAGCCGATCGACTTGGCCCGCTCCATGGTCGGAGAGGTCGAGGCCACGGCGACATCGGCACGGCCTGAAATGATGGAGGGGATGCGATCGGGGAACGGAACATCAACGACGATCGCTTTCACGCCCATGGCTGCCGCCAGGTCCTTGCAGTAATCGACGTCGAAGCCGGCAGGCGTATTGCTCGCATCGCGAAAGCCTGCCTGGCCGTTATCCAGGGTAATGGCGCAGCGCAGCTCTCCCTTGTCAACGATGTCATCGAGCTTGTCGGCGAGTGCAATGGAGGTAGATGCAGCGGAGATCACTGTGGCCAGAGCCAAAATACGGTAGGTATTCATGACGTTACGATGCCTTAATTGAAAGTGAGTTGAAGCCGATCCTGCATGGGCTGAAAGGGTTAGAGCAGGGAGCGTGCCAGCCTCTGTGCAGAGGCGCAGTGCAAGCGAGGTAGTGGCGACACTAATGGGCCCTGAGTGGGCGGCGCGATAAGCTTGTTTGAGGCGCCGAATATCAGGTCTGGCAAGGGCTTGCGGGGTGTGGGAGGGGTTTTCGGATAGGCGCTGGAGAGGAGCTTTGCGAGGTTGAAATTGTGCAAAAAAAATTTCTGCGGGGTGATTGGAAATATTCGTGAAAATAAAATTATGCGGTAATCCGCTTGCATTCAGCGTATTAAATCCGCTGTGGTACGAAAGGTTACGTTACCTTTTGACCTAATGTTTTAAGGTGTTTGAGCCGTTATAGGGCTTTATGCCAAAGGCTGCACTTGATCAGTGCGGCTATGCAAAAGCGTAACCGTTCAGGAAAAAATTGCCAGCCACTGCTATTGGTATAATTATGCGGTAATCCGCTTTTTTATTGAAGATGTGCGCATGCTCTGCAAGGCGGCTTGAAGTGGCGAAGAAGGGGAGGGGGAAGAGCGGCGATTTCAGCTTGCCTTGAAGGCCGGCGAGAGGGCTGAGCGCAGTAGCCGCCCCCCGTGAGAGATCGGCTACTGGTGGTTATCGATCAGTCGGCAGACAGTTCCACCGAACGCTGGTATGCGGCGTGGGTCGAGGCACTGACCAGGCGCCGCAGGCGGCCGTCAGCTTCGAATACGCCGATAGCCGCCGCCGTGGTGCCGTTGGGGGAAGTGACCGCCTCGCGCAGCGCGACGAAATCCGCCTTGGGTTGGCATTGCAGCTTGGCGGCGCCCAGGGCGGTGTGGGCGGCAAGCTGTTCGGCCAAGGCCTTGGGCAGCCCCAGCTCGACTCCGGCCGCGGCCAGGGCTTCGCTGAACAGGTGGTAGTAAGCTGGCCCGCTGCCACTTAGCGCGGTGACGCTGTGCAACAAGCTTTCCTGGTCGACCCAGAACGCCACGCCGACAGCGCCAAACAGCTCGCTCAGGCGCTGGCGCTGTGGGTCAGTCAATTGCGCATTGGTGTACAACCCGGTGCAACCGGCGTTGACCAGCACCGGCGTATTGGGCATGGCACGCACCACGGGCGCCTTGCCACCCGCGGCGCTATTGAGGCTGGCGCAGGTGACCCCAGCCATCACCGACAGCAGCATCGCCCCCTCTAGCGCCTGGGCCGGCAAGGCAGCGAGGGCGCTGGCGGCCATGGCTGGTTTCACCGCCATCACAACCAGATCGAAGGCTTGGGTCGGCAAGGCTGCAACACTGGTGAACACCTTGGCTTTGACCCCATGTGGCTGGCCGGGATCGAGGGCCACCACCTGCTGCACCAGCCCGGACGCCAGCCAGGCTTCGCCCAGGGCACTGCCCATTTTTCCATAACCGAGAAACAGTACGTTCATGTTGTTTTCCTCTTAATAGTCGATGCGCTGAGTCATCTCAGCTGATAGTCATCAGGCTGGCGTTACCGCCGGCTGCTGCGGTATTGACGCTCAGCGCCCGCTCGATCACCAGGCGCTCCAACGCAATGTTGGTTTCGCCTTGGGACAGGCCTTGAACCCCGACGATAGCACCGGCACGTTTGGCCACTTGCTGGCAGACCGCGCGCAGCTGGTCGGAGTCGCCGTGATGCAGCACTGCATCGAAGAGCACTTCGTCCTTGTTCCAGTCGGCCACCCGCTGGATGCGCGCTTGCACTTCTTTAGGCAGGCGAGCGTAGAGCGCTTTGCTCAGCTCGGCATCCGGCCAGACTGCCAAACCACCGACAGCCAGTACTGCCGCCAGTTGGGTGAGCAGGTCGGCCTCGACTTCCGCCAGGCACAATGCGTGCTCGCGCGGCAGGATGGCGTAGCTGTTGCGCTCGCCGGTCGGACCATTCAGTTGGCGGGTAATACCGCTTTGCGATTGGGCGGCGAACTGCACGCAGAGTGCGCTCAGGTCGGCCAGCTTGTGGCTCTCGGCCCAGGTTTGCAGGGCCGTCAGCGGCTTGCTCATGGCGTCGCGCAGACGAACATCCGGCGCGCTGAGTGCATCGCCACGCACGAAGGATTGTTCGATCGCGTCGGTAGGACGCGTCGACAGCAAGCGGTACAAGTACAGCGGACCACCGGCTTTAGGGCCGGTACCCGACAGACCTTCACCGCCGAACGGTTGTACACCGACCACGGCGCCGACGATGTTGCGGTTGACGTAGACGTTACCGGCGTTGACGTTGTCGATCACCTTGGCAAT